>DBFOUY010000197.1:0-4175 GCA_048365975.1 Eubacterium sp. | reverse complement strand
AGTTTTAATGACAAGCCGCTGCCTGTTCTTTATAATTCATGGGAAGCTACATATTTTGATGTCAATGTTCAGAATCAGATCGGACTTGCAAAAAAAGCAGCAGCTATGGGTGTTGAATTATTCGTTATGGACGATGGTTGGTTCGGCGAAAGAAATGATGACAACGCAGGACTCGGTGACTGGTTTGTAAACAAAAAGAAATTCCCTAACGGTCTTGATGAGCTTATTAATGCTGTTAATGATCTGGGAATGGATTTCGGTATCTGGGTTGAGCCTGAAATGGTTAACCCAAACAGTGATTTATTCAGGGTACACCCTGATTGGGCATATCATTACGATACACGTGAGGGCTGTGAACTCAGAAATCAGTTTGTGCTTAATATGACAAGAACCGATGTTCAGGAATACATTAAAACTTGTCTTGATGACTTACTTACAAATCACAATATCAAATATTTTAAATGGGATATGAACAGATCATTTTCAGAAGCAGGGGCTGAAAATCTTGAATGCCCGAAGATGCTTTGGTATTTACACACCAAGGCAGTTTATGACATTGTTGATTATTTAAAAGAAAAGCACCCTGATGTTGCTATTGAAAGCTGTGCTTCAGGCGGCGGACGCTGTGATTATGGTGCACTTTCACACTTTGACTATGTATGGCCAAGCGACAACACAGACGGTATTGACAGAATAACAATCCAGAAGGGATATTCTTTAACAAGACCTACTAAAACAATGCGTGCCTGGGTAACTGATATTGAGGGAATTAATAAGCCTTGCAGTCTTGATTTTCGTTTTAATGTTGCAATGCAGGGTTCACTCGGAATCGGCGGTAACCTCTTAAAGTATAGTGACGAAGAATTGGAAATCTGCAAAAAGAATATTTCACATTATAAAGAAATCCGTGATATCGTTCAGTTTGGTGATTTATACAGACTTCTTGACATTGAGAAATGTGAGATTTCAGCAAATCAATATGTTAATGAAGAAAAAACAAAAAGCGTTGTTTTTATTGTTGCTAACGGAACACGATTTTATAAAAAACACTTTATGTTCCATTTTGATGGTTTGGACGAAAACAAAACTTACTCACTCACATTTGATGATGTGCATTATGAAAAAAGCGGTGCATATCTTATGGAGGTTGGAATTGATATCGAGGTACGCGGTGTTGATTACAACAGAATTATCACAATAGAGAAAATATAAAAATCAACAGCGGTACAGACACTCATCTGTACCGCTGTTGATTTAATCAATCTGTATTTTAAATACTATTTTTCTTACATTGACATCCTTCTGTGCACTCAGCCCGGGCAAATGCGCATCTTCAGGATACAAAAGCAAAAACGCACCCTTTGTCAGAGTAAAATCAAACATTGCGTCGCCCTCATAAAAGGCAATATCCTTGCCCTCTGAATAATGCTCCTCAACCAAATCAACAGTATCAAGCCTTGCCCATCGTATTTTTTCAACACCATTTACAATATACTGCAAATCAATATATTTTTTATGTGCCTCAAACATCATTTCCTGCGTCTGCTGCTTTGTCCGATATGACTGAATCATTGCAAAAACTCTTCTGCCGTCAATCTCATAAGTTCCGTCTTCAAGCTTTTTACTGCTGAAATCCTCAACAAAATCATTAACCCTTCTGAGTAAAGGCAGTTCATCAAAATAATCGGATATATTTTCCATTTTATCAAAAATCATAGTATTTTAACCTCATCATTTTTTGCCCGACAGTTCCTTCATCTTCTGCCTTACAGCACAAAGTGCTTCAACAGGGTCTGTTATTCCTTCAACAGATGCTTCCATAGGACATTTTCCGTCACCTGAACGGTTTATAATATATTTAACAGCCGAGGCATATTGAATTTCAATACCATTTTCTGTCAGTGTATTAATTGCCGCCTCGCTTATCACACCAGCATAAACCTCACTGACACCAAGAAGCACATACAAAAATGCCGCTGCGTTTCCTACCACCTTATCAGCAGCAGAACCCCCCTTAAAATTGATACCGCTGTCAAGCCATTCAAGAAGCGGCTTAACCCCTCTCTTTTCTGAAATAAAGCTATCATCGCCGCGGCACAAAACGCAAGTACATTGCTCTTTATTCAGGATTTCCACAGCTTTAAATAAATCACAATTCATAAACAGACCTGCTTAATAAAACTTTATCTCATATTATCATATAAAAAATAAAATATCAATAATGTTATACTAAGTATTAAAGTATTTTCATACACAGCAGCATAAAAATTGGACAAACCCTTGAAAATCAAGGACTTGTCCACTAAAAAATGATTGGCGCAGATGTGGGGATTCGAACCTTAAATAACGAGTCAGAGTATAAGAATCATTATGAAAAATGACGATTTAAAAGCATATTCCGACACTCTAATCTCTCAAAAATCTCTGACCTTATCTATAATGGATATTGCAACAAAAATTAAACTCTTTCACTGTATTTCTTGACAACAACAATATATAGTGATAAAATAGCAACAAATTTAATACTACTGTTTTTCGGTGTTGCTCTTTGAAGCATTCAAGGGGAAGTTCGGTGAAAATCCGTCGCAACCGCCATTACCGTGATTTAAAACCATATGTTTTAATAAGTCGGAATTCCTGCCGAAAAAACAAGGTTAATTTAAGGTTTAACCTGTATACACTTTTGGGTAGGAAGAGTGCAACCGTTTTATGTAAGATAAGTGGGTAAGTTGCATTCTTTCGCCATTATTATTTGCTTGCAAAAATATAGTTGCACATTTCTGTTTTTTACGGAAATGTGTTTTTTTGATTTCGGAGGAAGTAATGAAAAACAAGCTTGGAAAAGAGGAATGCATCCTTCTTATAAAACAAAAACACGATGAACTCGGACATTTTCCTAAAAAATCTGACTTTGATAATGAAATCGTAAGTATGGTTAAGTCATATTTCGGTCCGTGGCCCAGAGCATTGGAGGCGGCAGGCATTAAAGAGCCTAATCTGCAGAAAATTGAACAGAAGCGTGAAAAACGCCGACGGGCTAAGGCTAATCAAATCAAATACAGGAAAAAACATACTAAGGAGGAAAATGAAAAATGAAGAAAAAACTTTTATCTTTAATATTGGCTGTGATATTAATGTTTTCGGCAGTTCCCATATTCCCTGCATTTGCAGGCACAGTATGGGACGGCAGTACAAAAAATGAACCTGCCATTGAAAATGGTATTTATCAAATCGGCAGCGGAGATGAGCTTGCATGGTTTGCCGAGCAGACAAAAACAAATTCTCAACTCAACGCAGTCTTAACAGACGATATTGATTTAGGCGGCAAAGAATGGACTCCAATCGGTATACCTGCAAGCGGATATGTTACAGAAGCTTTTTCAGGTGTATTCGACGGACAGGGACATACTATATCAGGATTGCATATAAATACAAGCAGTGCATTTTACGGACTGTTTTACTGTGTATACGGCGGAATTGTAAAAAATCTGAATGTTATCGGAAATATTACAACAACAGGAAATACCGCTGGAGGTATTGTAGGAAAGCTTCAGGGTGGAACTGTAGAAAACTGCTCATTTGATGGTAGTGTTACGGCTTCGAAAAATTATGTCGGCGGTATTGTAGGAAATATTGTTACAAATAATAAAATCTCATCAATTATTACAGGCTGCTGTAATTTTGGTGAAATCAATGGTAAGTATGCAGGCGGTATACTCGGCTACACCACTGCAAAGGCATATGTAACAAACTGCTACAATACAGGTACAATAAACGGAACAACACGAAGTGCAGGTATTTCAGGTCAGCAGACAGCAGGAACAATCAGTTACTGTTATAATATCGGCAGCAGTGCCTGCGGAATATCGGCTTTCAGCAATGCCGACATTACAAGCTGCTACTACCTATATGACGAAACAGTCACCCCAGGCGGTAAAGCAACAGGCTATGAGAAAATAACCGATAAAGCAACACTGCTTGATCTGCTGAATGCAGGTAACGACAAACAGTTCTGCGAGGATTCTAAAAACAAAAACAATGGCTATCCTGTTTTTAATTGGCAGAACAAATTGACTCCCGAAGAGGAAGCAGCAGAGCAGAAAAAGAAAGAGGATACCGAAAGGGTTAAAAAGGCTGTTGAAGAGCTCAGCATCGACACAAATACAGTTAAGAAA
>DBFOUY010000196.1:0-9028 GCA_048365975.1 Eubacterium sp. | reverse complement strand
ATTACACCGATTTCGCTAACAGTAGTGCCCATAGTTGCCGCAACCTGTGACATGTTTTTAGAAAAAGCCTTTCCTGTTTCAATAACCGACTTGCCGAACTCTTTCAACTTATCTATCGCCGTACTGATAACTTTAGTAGCAAGATTTGATATAACTCCTTTTAAAACAGTAAATCCGCCATTAGCACTGACTTTTGCATCTTTTCCAGCCTGTTCAGCACTTTCACCAAAATCATCTGCTGCATCACCTGCCTGCTGCTCAGCTTTAGCTAAATCCTTAAGCTTACTGTCTGTACTTTTAATTTCATTTTCAACACCTGCAAGCTGGGTTTTGGCATCAATAAGCTTGTCATTCAGAAGCTTGACCTCTTTTGAATTATCGCCGAAGGTACGCTTTGCAGCATCAAGTTTATTGTTAAGAGAATTGATTTTTGAATTACAGGCAGTTTGCTCCTGCGCAAGTATTTTTTGCCTTTTTGCAAGAAGGTCAGCGTTATCTGCATCACCCTTAAGCTCTGTTGCATTCAGTTTCAATTCCTTACGCTGAGTTTTGATTTCGGCATTCATTGCCTTAATATTTTCATCAAATTTCTCTGTCTTTGCTGAAAATTCAACCTCAATTTTGCTTTTCTTTTTTGCCATTATCTCACCTCTTTTTTTCTATTTCATAATTTATATAGCTGTCAAATGCATTTTTATTTATTGCAACATTATTCAGAAATTCAATATCGGCATTCCAGAAGGTTTCATCCCCCACACCGAGATTAAGAACAAAAAAGGTGTAATAATCGTCCACATCTGCTAAATGATAGCTTTTAGGAAACCTGATGGCACTTTTTGAACGTCGCTCGAATACCTCTGCAAAGGTCCAGTCAGATTTTTTGTGAAACAGTCTGTTATAAATAGCGTTAACAGACTGCAAATCACCCTCCAGCAAGGTGTAGAACTGCTCTTCACTCAGTCTGCATTCGTTATCAAGGTTAGCACACAAATAAGCAATATAGAGTATCTGAGCCTTGTCTGTAATGCTTTTGTCCTTCTCGTTATACAGAACAAAAAAATCCCTGTATAGCTCAATGTCAGCTGCACAAAGACTGTACAGCTGACCCATTTTTATTGAAAATTCTAAATTCTGGTTATTAACTTCTGCTGTCATTTTAATATTTCCTGCAGCATTTCAACCTGATCAGAGTAGGAATCAGGCAGAAACTCATAAAAATCATTTTCAGCAATCGGCTCGCCGTCACACAAGGCGATATAGCCTGCATAAATAAGCTTTGACACCTCGGTAATTCCTTCAGGACCTTTGGCAATTGCTTTGTCAGCAAATTTATAAAGGGACTGATTTTTATGTCTGAGCCTTTTCATAGCAGCAAATCCGAGGCTAACCCTGACAGTATTGCCATCAGTCAATTTAATTTCAGTTGCTTTCATATGACTTACTCCTTAGCTGCTACCTTTTTTGCCTTTTTAGGCTGTGCTTCCTCTTCAGGCTGTTCCTCAGGTTTCTCCTCTTCAGGAGTATCCAGCACTATCTCAACATATTTCTGCTCAGTTGCACTTTCATACTCCTGAATTTCCTTAAGCCTCGCCTCATCAGCCTCAAAGACGTCGCCTACATTTCTCTTGACCTTGTTTTTCTTGTCAAAAAACTCTTTAATGCATTTCAAATCCATATTTAAAACCTCCTATATTTCTGCAACTTTTACAAGCTCAGGTGCAAAGTTATTGAGCCAACTGTCAACAATGCTTTCGTTTTCAAGCTCTGAAACAAGAGCCTCATAAACTCCGAAGCCGTACTCATCAGGCTCAACCGCAAGTGTTGCCTCAACCTCGGCAACCTCCTCAGAACCGTTTTCAATTTTACGAGTGAAGAACTCATCAAACGTAACCTTTGGATATGCCTTGAGTTTCTCAACACCATCCTCATCCTTAACAAGACAAGTGAATGCTGCCTTAGGATGCACTGAGCTGTCACCATAGCCCCTGACACCCTTTATAAGTTTTGCAGATTCCATTCCGAATGATTTAATAAAAAGTGGATAACGAATGTGGAGCGTTACCTTAAGCTCACCTGTGCCGTCACCCTTGCGGACATTTTTTACAACGACACCCTCACACTTTTTAGTGATTTTCTTTGTATTCATTTTTTCTTCAAGACTGCCGACACATCCGACAGGCTCTGATTTTTCTTCATTGTCAAATTTAAGTGAGCTTTTCTTTACCTCAAACTCACTGAAACCATCATCATACATTTTTATACCTCCTTGTTCAGTGCATTTTGCAAGCCATCAAGCACAGTATCATATACACTGTTCATACCAGGTGTTATAAAATCAACACCGCCTGTATATTTGCTTGTACCAAGTCCGTTCTGTACAAAATATAAATAATAATAATCTCTTATATTTTTTAAATTGATTGCAAGATTGAATTTATTTGTTTCATACCAAACAGCATCTTTTGCATGTGCACCGCTTTTTTTGTGTTTGTATTTTTTGCCCTTTGTTCTAAGGTGGGCTTTGGGATGCCCAGTGCTGACAGGAATATACCTTGTAACACCATGAACAATTACATCATTGCCCTCATTATGTAAATAATTATTGATTGCGTTTTCTGCATTCTTCGGATAATCAGCAAGTCTTTTTTCAAGTATCTGCCAGTCATCAGCCTTTAAAGCAAAATCAATTGACATATCAGCACCTTCTCATCGTCCTTGAAAATTCAAGCATTAGAGTTTCAACAACAAAATCGGTTTTGCCCTTTCTGAGATATTCATAATTAAACTCACCTGCTGCAAGTCTTAAGCCAGGGATTTCCTCTAACTTGTCAATAACCTGCAGCACAGTGCAGTCATCAATGTAATTCTCATTTACTATAATTACAAAATATCCGTTTTGCAGTGATTTTCCGTCTGTTGTTTTTCTTAAACTCTTTTTACCGAAAACAAAAAAGTTATAATTCTTAAGATCATCAAAATCATAAATTTTTGCATACTGGGTGTTTGGATTAATTTCCTTGAGCTTTTTCTCAATTTCATCAAGCAGATTCAAGAGCAGCCACCTCCTCAAGATATACATAGCTTTCACGCTCGTTATAATCGTGGTCAAGCTTAACAATGTCATAAATTATGTTGTTAATAACACATTTATGTGAGGAGGTTAAAGCCTCATCAATATTGATTTTGATTTTCTTTGAAACAGTGCGTGTTATTGATTCTGCAAAGGCAATGTCCTCCTGTCTTACTGCCATAATGGAATAAAACTGAGATTTGATAAATTTAAGACCTTTAAGACTTTTTACGTTTGCTTTATCTCTGAAACTTGAATTATCATTGCTTTGCAGATAAAATCTTGCGACACCGCTGTTCTTAGCTCTCTTGCTTTTTTGCATCCGCTTTACTCCCATATACTTTGTAATAGTCCTGCACCTGCGTAATGTCGCTAAGGTATCTGCCCTCAAATTCCTCAGCAACATCATTCCAGGCATAAAAGACATAGTTTTTGAAAATCGGTCTTGCTATGCTGGGAGTGCTGAAATCAAAATCTTCAGGCAGACCCAGCAAATGTGCAATTTTTATAACCGCATCTTCAACAATTGATTTGAGCCTTGCAATTTCCTCAGATGATGCACTGTCGGTCAGATAACAGGCTTCTTTTGCAACACTCATTAATTCACCATTGAATAACACTGCACTACCCCTTAAATTGTCGGTGTTTCAGATTTGGTGATTACAGTAGTAAATGTAGGGTCAAGCTCGCTTATGTCAAGCAGAATAGCACTGTTGTTATCAACACAGCGACCTGCTGCATGGAAATCAACACCATAAACACGCTCACGTTCAATGAAACGGACGTCATCACTGAAGGAGATTGCTCCGTTTTTGCCTGTGCCTACAAGGAACTTATATTCCTTCGGCAGGCAAAGGATAGCCTCGCCATCCTCAAGACCTGCTGCAACAGGTATGTACTCAGTAGGGAACGGGAACAAATTGTTTTTGTATTCTCCGTCAAGTCCTCTGACAGTAGTTGCAGGAGCAATTTTAAGAAGATAGTCAGACAGCTTACAGATAAGTGTAACCTTATCAAAAACCTTGTCTTTTCCGTTTTCATCCTTAGCAAGCTTATTAATAAGCTCAAGATAAGGCTTAATGTCAAAGCTTGTTACCTTGACAGCGGTCTTTCTCGGATAGCCTGTGGTATCGCTGTGCTGAACACCACTGCTGACATTTCTTGTAAGACCTATCGGCTCACCCTCAGCACCCTTGCCGTTGACAATTCCCTGTTCAACACCAACTGCAATTGCCTCGTAAAGTACTGTTCTTACATAATCGTCAATATAAGAAGGACCAAGCTTCAGCATATCCTTTGGCACAACCATAAATGCAGCAAGGGTTGCCTGTTCAAGTGAAAAAGTTTCAAAAGAGCTTTCAAGCTGCTTTTTATACTCCTCGGTAATCTTGCCCCACACAGCCATATCCTGCGGCTGCTTATTGATAATATATGTTGTGAGATATTTTGCATCCTTAAAATCAACCTTGCTGAGCAATGGATGATTCTGCTTAAGGTTTCTGTAAACATCCTCAATAATTGTTGACGGCATTCCGTCCTTCTCAATAAGCTCAGTGAATGCCTGCTTAGGCTCACTGCTCTGTGCAGCCTTAATCCAGCCGTTATAGAACTTAGTTTCCTCACTTGTGAGAACTCTTTCACCTCGCTGTGCTCTGACAAAAGCATTTGCACTGAACATTCCCTCGTCAAGCTGGTTCTGCACTACCTGCTGCGCAATACACTCAAATAATTTTTGCGAAGCCTCTGCCATTTTCTTGGCATCACCTGATGCAACAGCATCAGAAAAAGCCTTCGCCTGTTCTGCGTAATCAACAACCTTAATCATTTTTTATTCCTCCTAATGCATTAATAAATTTTTCTACTTTTCTAAGCCTCTGCTCAGTTGTTTCATCTTCTGAGTTGTCAAAAGGCTTTATGAGTATTCCACCATCCTCAGTTGCCTGAACAGTGAAATTACCAATTGTAATCGGCTCTTCCATAAAATAACCCTCCGTATTTTTCATTTTTTGAAATATTTTCTTTCTGATGCTTTGTGCAGCCTTATCATCAGCATTGTTGCTTACAATCTCTGTGGCAAACTTATACTTGATACACTCCTCAGGCTCAAGCCAGCTTTCCTTGTCCATAAGTGCCTTGATTTCATTAGCTGAAAGATTTGAAATGCCTTCATAAATCTTCAATGCCTGATTTGAAATTTTTTCAAGGTCGTCTGCTGCCTTTCGCATTTCATCAGCATTGCCACAAGCCCACACCCAGGCATTATGAATCATAAGCATACTTGCTTCGTTCATAAGTCTTTTGCTGCCTGCACAGAAAATAACGCTTGCTATTGAACAGGCAAAGCCGTCATTTACTGTTGTAACCTCTGCCTTATGATTTTTAAGTGCATTATAAATCGCCAAGCCCTCGCAGACCTCACCGCCGTATGAGCTTATATGCACCTCAATTCCATTAACGTCTGTAAGCTCATTTATCTTTTTCGGTAATCCGCTTCCTGAGTAAATATCACTGTAAATACTTATAACAGCTTTTTTATTTTCCTTTTCAATAGCATAAAACTTGTGCAAACTCTCACCCCCTTCGCAACAAAATAATATATATTAATAACAGCTAATTGCCATTAGCAGCGTTTTCAAGGCTGTCATAATTCTTAGTCAGATAATGACTTGTTGACTGCACGGTTTCCAAAGGCTCTTCGCCCATTTTAAGCCGGACCTCATCAATACTTGCAATACCGCTGGCAATGCCCTTGTCACCCTTTTCACACATCTGAAACCAGTCCATATGAAACAGCATTGATGTATCAACAACAAGCTTTTCACCCTCTTTCCAGTCATCATAGTCAACAAGACTTTTTGTCAGCACCTCACTTATCATTTTGCAGAGTGGGTCAATGGAAACAGAAGCCCAGCCGTTGAGAATGTCGCTTACATTTGTCATATTTCCGTTAAGAATGGAAACAGGCATTTTGAAAGCCTGTGCAGTTATCTCAAACGCACCCTTGACAGCGGACTGAAATTCAGCAACATCAACCTTTCCGTCACCGAAAAACAGCTTTTCAAGCCGATAGCCCTTAGGCTGAGTGAACACAGCCCTTTTACTTGAAAGAAATGTTTTCAAGCTGTTCTGTATTCTTTTCTGATTTTCCTTCTGGAAAACATCATCACCTGCATTAGGTGCCGATGTTTCAAGTTTCCATAGCTCGCTGTTTGCTCTGTCGATAGATTCCTTAGATGCAGATATGACGGATGTATATTCCGACAGCATCAGCTGTATAAGATTAGCAAGTTCCTGATTATCAAGCTGGAAATATGCAACATTATCAGCTCGGCGGCTAAGACCTCCCACACTTTCCCCTTCGGTAACTATTCCAGAAAACCAGTCAGGATCTCTTCCGTTTTTTATTCTTGTATATGAGGATGCAATATACAGCTGTTCGCCATTCGCCTGAAACATAAGTGCTTCATTGTCAAAAAACAAATTAAAAATTAAATCACTTTTAAACTTGCTTGCTGACTGGTTGACATTTGGTGAAATATTCAGTAAATAATACAGCTTGTCCTTTACCTCTTCAAGCTTTTCTGTCTCCTCATTTCGTTTCAAGTGCTTTATTTCAAGCTTTGAAATAATATTTGATATGTAGGAAACGGCTGTTGTGAAAGCTACCGCTTTGGCATAAAAGCCGATTTTTTCAGCACTGCCATCGTCTGTTATTGTTTCACTCTGTATACTCTCATTTCTGAATCTATTAAAAAGTCCCATTTTTCACCTCCTACAATACAATTACATCAGGCACACTCTCACTGTAAGCATTAACTAATGTTTCACTGATTACAAAAGCTGCTGCCATTGCCATAAAAGTATCTGTTTTTCTTCGTGTCGGCTCAATTTTGCCATAAATAATGTTGTCCTTTTTATCTCTTGAACACTTAACATTATTTGTGCACCAATTCATAATAGGTGCATCTCCCCATGCAAGCAGTTGATTAACAAAAACACTGTTGATTGTCGGTGCAATCATCATCAGATTACTCGGTCGAATAATCGTAATATTCTTATTGTCAACTGAATCAAAGCCGATTTTATTCAATTCCCTTGAAAGCAACGTATAACGATAGCTGTCAATTGCAATGTTCAATATGTTGTAGCCCTCTGAAAGCTTTTGATTAAACCACCCGGCAACAATACCCGGATGAATTTCAACATCATTTACAATCGTTACATCACCTGCTGCAGCCCACTCTTTTATCGGAGCTTTAATACCTGGCAAATCTCTCGACTTAGCACATACAAATGTATGATGCATCCAATACCATATGCCGTTGCGATAGAACAGCAAGCCCACACCTATAAAGTCATTTGTTTTACTGTAGTCAATACCACCGACACAGCTGCAGCCCCTCAGATCAGGTAGAGGTCTGTTACAAGCCTTGTTATTTTCCCAGGAGGTAACCTCAATCTCCTGATTGCCTATAGGGAAATTACAGCGTTTTGCCATATATGTGGAATAGTAGTCCATGTTCTCAGGCATATCAGCGATTTCATCCAGTATAGTATCTCTGAGAGTTCTGAAAGATGAATGTGCAAGGCTTGGATTTGCCTTTTCAAGTGCTTTGATGTCATTCCATTCGCTTTCATCCTCAATATGCCAGTAGAAAACAATAGAACGGCAGTTGTGATTCGGCTCTTTCAGCAGTGAAGCACATTTGCTTTTCAGTTTATCCATCTCACCGCCTCTGACATTGCCGTCAGTTGTGATTATAATTTCAATATGATTTTTAACCTTACCAAGACCAGATTTAAGCGTTTTGATATTATCGCCCTTCTCATACTCATGGTACTCATCCATAATAAGTGCACCTGTTCTCTTAGAATCCTTGCCCTTGTTGGATGAGGTGTTAAATCTCAATATTGAATTTGTTTTTATTCCCTTAATTTTGGTCTTGGTTGCATAATAATTTTTAGACAGTACATACTCATATTTTTTATCAACAGGTGTCTTGATAATGTTATATACATCATCAAAGCTTGTTTTTGACTGTTCCTCCGAATTAGCAATAATATCAACGTTATATCCATTTATTCCGTTATATGGTGAAAGGAAATAAAAGGCTAAAAAGGATATGAAACCATTTTTGCCTGCACCTCGACCAAGAATTGAAGCAAGATAATTAAACCAGCGTTCTTCATAGTCACTCTCTCGTTTCCATATAACACCAACAATGAGAGCAAATAAGAAAAACTCCCAGTCAATAAGCTTGTACGGAAAATATTTTTGAAGGCTCAGACCTTTTTCAATCTCATCATTGTTAATATAAATATCATCACGTTTCAAAACAGGAATCAGAATATTATCAATAAACAGCTCAACATCCTTTGGATGATTAATTCTGTTGCTTTTTATGCCTGCAATATAGTCGTCAATGTATTTACAGTTACAATTCCACATCTTCGCTGTCCGATTCCCTGATTACAAGCTTTGCCCTTGATGTTATAGTCAAGCCCATTGCATTTGCACAAGCCATACACCGATTAAATTCCTTGTCAGCAAGCTGTTGATAATACTTTGCATCTGCCGCCCTCTGATTTTTCACTAAAAATTCAAGCAATTCCCTTAGCTCTGCATCATCAACATTCTGATAACAATGCCATTTGCTGAAAGGCTTAGCCTTCATTATGTCAATCTGCTGCTGGCGATAATGCAAAAATAATTCTCTTGCAATGATATAGTCAGCAAGGCAGTTTTCGTCAAGCTCATTCATACCATAGCTTATGAGCTTATAGGCATAGTCATAAAATATAACCTGCTGCTTTTTCTTCAGCTCTTTAGGTGCTCGTATGTCAATAAACTCACCTGCTGTTTTGCTCATATTATGTCTAAGCTCCAGCAGTTCATCTCTTGTGTAATGATGCCTGCTGCTCAGATTTTGCATATTATCACCGCCTTTGTTAAAAACT
>DBFOUY010000195.1:0-5858 GCA_048365975.1 Eubacterium sp. | reverse complement strand
ATAAGGATGGCAGAGGCAAACAAAGCATTTGCTCATTTCAGATATTAATAGGAGGATATTATGCCAAGAAAAGTATCTCTTGAAATGACAAGAAATATTGGTATTATGGCTCATATTGATGCAGGTAAAACAACCACCACAGAGCGTATTCTGTATTACACAGGTATCAACCACAAAATCGGTGAAACTCATGATGGTGCTGCAACAATGGACTGGATGGAGCAGGAGCAGGAGCGTGGTATCACAATCACATCTGCTGCAACAACTTGCTTCTGGAAAGATCATAGAATCAATATTATTGATACACCGGGTCACGTTGACTTCACAGTTGAGGTACAGCGTTCACTCCGTGTACTTGACGGCTCTGTAACTGTTCTTTGTGCAAAGGGCGGTGTTGAGCCACAGTCTGAAACCGTATGGCGTCAGGCTGACGAATATAAAGTTCCCAGAATGATTTATGTTAATAAGATGGACATTATGGGTGCTGATTTCTACAGAGCGTTAGATATGGTTAAAGACCGTTTCAAATGTAATGCTCTTCCTATCCAGCTTCCTATCGGAAGTGAGGATACCTTTGAGGGTATTATCGACCTCGTTGAAAATCATGCTATCATTTATATTGATCCTGCAAAGGAAAAGGGCATGAAGTTTGAAATCAGAGAAATTCCTGATGATATGAAGGAATTAGCTGCAAAGTACAGAACAGAGCTTATCGAGCATGTTGTTGAGCAGGACGAGGAGCTTATGGAGAAGTACTTTGAGGAAGGCGAGGACGCTATCTCTGTTGCTGAGATTAAGAATGTAATCCGCAAGTCAACCATTGCTAACGATATGGTTCCTGTTTGCTGCGGTACATCTTATCGTAATATGGGTGTTCAGCCACTCCTTGATGCTATTGTTGACTTTATGCCTGCTCCGACAGACGTTGAGTCAATCAAGGGCGTTAACCCTGATACAGATGAAGAGGAATATCGTCATTCATCAGATGATGAGCCATTTGCAGCTCTTGCATTCAAGATTGCAACTGACCCATTTGTTGGTAAGATTTGCTTCTTCCGTGTATATTCAGGTAAGATTGAAGCAGGTACACCTTGCTACAACTCTGTAAAAGATAATAAAGAAAGAATGGGTAGAATCCTTCAGATGCATGCTAACCACAGAGAGGATATTCCTGTTTGCTATGCAGGTGATATTGCTGCTGCAGTTGGTTTGAAGAATACTACAACAGGTGATACTCTTTGTGATGAGTCAAATCCTATTATTCTTGAATCAATGAATTTCCCTGAGCCTGTTATTCGTGTTGCTATTGAGCCGAAAACAAAGGCAGGTCAGGAAAAGATGGGTATTGGTCTTTCAAAGCTTGCTGAAGAAGACCCAACCTTTAAGGCTTACACAGATGAAGAAACAGGACAGACAATCATCGCAGGTATGGGTGAGCTTCACCTTGAGATTATTGTTGACCGTCTTCTTCGCGAATATAAGGTAGAGGCTAACGTAGGTGCTCCTCAGGTTGCTTATAAAGAAACAATTCAGGGCAATGGTCAGTCAGACCTTAAGTATAAGAGACAGTCAGGTGGTTCTGGTCAGTACGGTCACGTTAAAATCAGAATTATGCCTAACCTTGACGAAAACGGCATCGGTAAGGGCTATGAATTCGTTAATCAGGTTGTCGGCGGTGCTATTCCTAAGGAATACATTCCTGCTGTTGATGCCGGTATTCAGGGCGCTATGAAGAGCGGTATTCTTGCAGGTTACAATGTTGTTGACGTAAGAGTTGAGCTTTATGATGGTTCTTATCATGAGGTTGACTCATCTGAAATGGCATTTAAGATTGCTGGTTCTATGGCATTTAAGGATGCTGCTAAGGGTGCTAACCCAATCATCCTTGAGCCTATGATGAAGGTTACAGTTATTGTTCCTGAGGAGTATATGGGTGACGTTATCGGTGACCTTAACTCTCGTCGTGGTCAGATTCAGGGTATGGAGGACAGAGCAGGTGCTAAGCAGGTTAATGCAAGAGTTCCTCTTTCAGAGATGTTTGGTTATGTAAATGACCTTCGTTCAAAGACCCAGGGTCGTGGTCAGTATACAATGGAGCCGGATGGTTATGAGCCGGTACCTAAGTCAATTAGTGAGTCGATTATCAGCGAAAGAGCTAAGAAAGACTAATAACTAATATAAATTATTAAAAAAGTCTTGATATTTTTATATGTATTTGATAAAATATCTTTGACAATTTTACTATTGTAAATTTTAAGGAGGAAATTCCAATGGCAAAGGAAAAATTTAACCGTACCAAACCACATGTAAACATTGGTACAATCGGTCACGTTGACCATGGTAAGACAACTCTTACTGCTGCTATCACAAAGTATCTTGCTAACAAGGGCTTTGCAAAGTTTGAGGACTATGCAGATATCGATAAGGCTCCTGAAGAGAGAGAGCGTGGTATCACAATCAACACTGCACACGTTGAGTACGAGACAGAAGCTCGTCACTATGCACACGTTGACTGCCCTGGTCACGCTGACTATATTAAAAATATGATTACAGGTGCTGCTCAGATGGACGGTGCTATTCTTGTTATCGCTTCAACTGATGGTCCTATGGCTCAGACTAAGGAGCATTTGCTTCTTGCTCGTCAGGTAGGCGTTCCTGCAATCATCGTATTCATGAACAAGACTGATCAGGTTGACGACGAAGAGCTTCTTGAGTTAGTTGAGATGGAAATTCGTGAGACTCTTGCTGAGTATGAGTTTGATGATGAGTGCCCAATTGTTAAGGGTTCAGCTCTTAAGGCTTTACAGGCTCCTTCAAACGATGATCCTGCTTGTGCTTGCATTCAGGAACTCATGGATGCTGTTGACAGCTATATCCCAACTCCTGATCGTAAGGCAGACCTTCCTTTCCTTATGCCTGTTGAGGACGTATTCACAATCACTGGTCGTGGTACAGTTGCTACAGGTAGAGTAGAGCGTGGTCAGTTAAAGACTAACGATACAGTTGAGATGGTAGGTCTTCACGAGGAGACTTCTTCAACAGTATGTACTGGTATTGAGATGTTCCGTAAGATTCTTGACTATGCTGAGGCTGGTGACAACATCGGTTGTCTTCTTCGTGGTGTTCAGAGATCAGACATCGAAAGAGGTCAGGTTCTTGCAGCTCCTGGTTCAATCAAGCCACACACAAAATTCTCAGGTCAGGTTTACGTTCTTTCTAAGGACGAGGGTGGACGTCATACTCCATTCTTCAACAACTACAGACCTCAGTTCTATTTCAGAACAACTGACGTAACAGGTGTTATCACTCTTCCAGAAGGTACAGAGATGTGTATGCCTGGCGATAACGTAGTAATGAACGTTGAGCTCATCACTCCAATCGCTATCGAAGAGGGTCTTCGTTTCGCTATCCGTGAGGGTGGTAGAACAGTTGGTTCAGGCGTTGTTACAGCTATCAACGAGTAATCAATTACCTTAAATAATTTAGAGCAAGTCGAAAGACTTGCTCTTTTTTTGTTGATATTTTATTTTTTTGTGATAATATAGACTTGGTGGTTTTATGAAGAAGGTCAAACAAATATCAGACAGCATACTCCTTGGAATAATTCTTGCTGTTGTGGGCGGATTTCTTGATGCTTATACATATTTAATACGCGGCGGAGTGTTTGCGAATGCACAGACAGGCAATATTGTTCTTATGGGAGTCAATTTGGCACAAGGTAATTATTCTGAGGTAGTGCATTATCTTGTGCCCATTTTAGCATTTGCTTTTGGAATACTTATTGCAGAGCTTATTAAATCTAAGCTGAAGAGTAATGTGTCTGTTCACTGGAGGCAGATTATTGTAATAATTGAGTTAATATTTCTGTTTGCCTGCTCCTTTATTGACAGCGGCGTAGGTAACGCTTTGGTTAATACTGTTATTTCATTTGTCTGTGCACTTCAGGTTGAGGGTTTCAGAGCTGTTGAAGGAAATGCTGCTGCAACAACAATGTGTACAGGTAACTTGCGCAGTGGTACAGAGCAGTTGTTTTTAGCAATGAAGTTCAAAGATAAACAGCATTTTAAAAAGGCTATTGTTTATTACGCCATAATAGCAGCCTTTGTTTTTGGTGCGGTTATGGGTGCTCTGATAATTAATTTCTTGGGTGTTAAAGCAATCCTTGTTGCCTGTGCTCTGCTTTTAATTTCATTTATTTTAATGTTTAAGCGAAAAAGCAATTCACTGTAGAACAGTGAATTGCTTTTTATCTAAGTAAAGGAATATTTCCGATAAGCTTGTTGATTTCCTTTTTGTTTCCGCAAATTGCAATACCTATGTAATCTAAGTCATTATGCTGACATCTTTTCATTTTATCAATATATTCATCATAATTTTTACAGCTTTGTGCAAGTTCAGTAAAATCAACTACCATTAAATCATCGTATTTTTCATCATATAGCTTTTCTCTTAACTCTTTTAAATCATTTTTATTGCTTTTGAGTATAGGAACAGGGAAGGTTATTACCCCCATATGTGTTATGCCGTTAAAATCATTAACATCAGTTCCTACGATTTCAGGCTTTTTCATTCCCATAGTTATTCCGAGAACTGTTGCTGTATTTGCAATAATTCCAAGAGGTAGACTTTCATCAATTAATATAACACATTTTTCATTTTTCATTTATCATTTTTACTCCTTTTGAATTGAATTTAAATTCTGATATAAAAAGACCTGCAAGTGTAAGCAGAGTGCCTGTCCCTGACAGAAATGTGAATTTTTCACCAAGAATAACGGCTGATGTGATTACCGTGATAACCGGCACAATATAGATATATACACTTGTTTTTATTGCACCAAGGATTTTAACTGCTGTGTTCCAGGTCACAAAGCACATTGCTGATGCACCTAAGCCTAAATATAGAAGATTTAATACATTTTTTGTTTCTGTCAGCTTGCTGAATGATATATTGAAATCAAATACAAACAGCAGCGGAAACATAAATATAATTCCGTATGTAAAAATTCTTCTTGTTGTGTGTATTGTGCTGTACCCAAATGTGCTGATTTTTTTAGTAAGCAGTGAGTAAACTGCCCAGACTAATGCAGCAATCAGTGCTAAAATATCACCAACGGGATTAAGCTGTGCTTTTGTGCCGTTAAAGCTTATCAGGCAAATGCCTGCAATTGCAACACAAAATCCTATGAAAAAATTCGGCTTTAATTTTTCCTCACTTTTAACAAATATTCGTGAAAGAATTGCAGTGAAAAATGGTGCTGCCGATATTATAACACCCACATTTGATGCCATTGTATATGTTAGTGCAATATTTTCAAGCAGATAGTAAAGGCATATTCCGCTTAGTCCTGCAGCGGCAAAGGTCAATTCTTCCTTTATTGTTTTAAGCCTGAATAACCTTGGTGAAATTACCATTAAGGCGATTAAGCCTAACACAAAGCGGACAAACAGTATTTCAATAGGTGTAAAGTCTGTCAGCAGAATTTTTGTTGAAATAAATGTTGTCCCCCATATTATTATTGTTATTAATGCTGACAGATGACCCTTTATGCTTTTGTTTTTCATTTTCCTTATCCTTAAAAATTTGTCTGTAAACGGCAGGAGATATTCCTATGAACATATTGAATGAGTTTGTAAAATGAGCCTGATCGGAAAATCCTGTTTTTATTGCGGTATCAATGGGAAATTCTCCTTGTTCAAGGAGCTCTTTTGCTTTGCTGATTCTGATTGCCTGCAAATATCTGTATGGAGTGACACCCTTTGCTTTTGTGAATGCACGCAGTAATGTTGATTTACTGAGATTACTGCAAAGGCACAGGTCGTTCAGCGTTATGTGATCGCAATAATTCTTTTCAATAT
>DBFOUY010000194.1:0-3787 GCA_048365975.1 Eubacterium sp. | reverse complement strand
CGAATATTTTAAGGTGCGTGAATACCTGTCAGGCTTCACCGGCTCGGCAGGAACACTTGTTGTTCTGAAGGACAAGGCGACGCTCTGGACTGACGGAAGATATTTTATTCAGGCTGAGGAGCAGTTGAAGGACAGCACAATTGATCTGATGAAATCAGGTCTGCCTGACGTTCCTGACATAACAGAATATCTGTATAACAATCTCATCGATGGCGACACGATAGGCTTTGACGGAAGGACTGTAAGCAATTTTTTTGTCGAAAAACTGCTTGAAGCATTAAAGAAAAAAAACGTTAAATTGTCATATCAGACTGATTTGGCTGATGAAATATGGACTGAAAGACCGGCAATATCAAAAGAGCCTGTTTGGGAGCTTGATGTAAAATACGCAGGTCTTTCAAGAACAGAAAAGCTAAGTGCAGTTCGTGAAAAAATGGCTGAAAACGGTTCAGATATTTTACTGCTTACAGCACTTGATGAAATTGCGTGGCTGTTAAATCTTCGTGGCAATGATATTGCCTGCACGCCTGTTTTTCTTTCATATATGATTATAGAAAAATCATCAGTAACACTTTGTATTCACAGAGAAATTCTTGATGATGAAATCATTAAGCGCCTTGAAAACGACAGCATAAACATTGCAGATTATAATGATTTTTACAAACTTGTAAGTGAAATACCGACGGAAAAATCAGTTCAGTTTGACAGTGTAACCGCTAACTACTGCGTATATAAAAGCATAGCAGCAGATGTTAAAATAATCGACAGACAAAGCCCTGTTGGGCTGATGAAAGCAATAAAAACACCTGCTGAAATGAATAATATAAGAGCTGCCCATATTAAGGATGGTACTGCCGTTACACGTTTTATATACTGGCTGAAAAATAATGTCAGCACGGAAAGTATAACTGAATTAAGTGCTGCTGAAAGGCTTGAACAATTCAGAGCGGAGAACGAAAACTATCTCGGTCCGAGCTTTGAGCCAATTATTGCATATGGTGCTCACGGAGCTATTGTTCACTATGAGCCGACAGAAAAAACGAATATTAGAATTGAGCCGAAGGGACTCTGCCTGACAGACACAGGCGGTCATTATCTTGAGGGCACAACAGACATTACACGCACCATTGCTCTCGGAAAGTTAAGCAGCGAGAAAAAAACTGCATACACCCTTGTTTTAAAGGGGCATCTGAATCTTGCGGCTGCCCAATTCAAATACGGCTTATGTGGTGAAAATCTTGACTATCTTGCACGTTACCCATTATGGGAAAAGGGGCTTGATTTTAATCATTCAACAGGACACGGCGTTGGTTATCTGCTTAGTGTTCACGAAGGCCCCCAGAGAATTTACTGGAATGTCAATATAAATCCTAATCACTATGTTCTTGAAGAAGGAATGATTATATCAAACGAGCCGGGATATTATCTTGAAGGTCATTTCGGCATAAGACACGAAAACCTTGTTCTTGTCAGAAAGGGTCAGAAAAACAGCTATGGTCAGTTTATGTATCTTGAAAATCTCACAATGGTACCATTTGACAGAGATGCTATTGACCCCACACTTCTGAACAGCTTTGAGCTTGAATGCCTTAACGAATACCATAAAAAAGTATTTGACGCAATTTCACCTTATCTTGATGGTGATGAGCTTGAATGGCTCAAAAAAGCAACTGAAAAAATATAGTAAAAGGGAGTGCCGAGGCACTCCCTTTAAAATTGAATTATTGTTTAATTACTTAGCTTTATTTAATTTCTTAACCTCTTCAAACTCATCAACAATTTCCTTTTCAGGCTTAGGTGTTACAAGTGAAACAATCACATTAACAACAAGGCTGATAACGAATGCAGGGAGCAGTTCATAAATATTAAGAACAGGAGCAAGACCTGAAATTTTATATTTCCAAAGGAATACCATTATACCGCCAACGAGCATACCTGCAACTGCACCGTATTTGTTTGAACGCTTCCAGAACAGTGAAAGCAGAACAACGGGACCGAAAACAGCACCGAAGCCGGCCCACGCAAATGAAACAATACCGAATACAGATGAATCAGGATTCCACGCAATAACAACACCGATAACAGAAATAACGATGAGAGTAACTCTTGCAACAATCATTTTTGTTGTTTCTGTAAGATTAACTCTGAAAAGACCGCCGATAATATTTTCGCTGGCTGCTGATGAAGCTGCAAGGAGCTGGCTGTCAGCAGTTGACATTGTTGAAGCAAGAATACCTGCAAGTATAACACCTGCAATAAGAGCAGGAACGATACCGCTGTTTGACAAGAGTGTTGCAATCTGAATAATAATTGTTTCGCTGTCATCAAATGCAGGGAGTGCACCTGATTTAACCATTGACATACCAACAACACCGATAAGAACAGCAACAGCCATAGAAATAACTACCCAAACAGATGCTACACGGCGTGAAAGCTTAACTTTATTCGGATTCTCAATAGCCATAAATCTGAGCAGGATATGAGGCATACCGAAATAGCCAAGACCCCAGGCAAGAGTAGAAACAACGGAAAGTGCTGAGAATGTACCTGCAGAATCCGTTTTCGCATTATAGCCCTGGAACATATTGAGATAACCGCTGAGCTCCTTTGCATTTTCAACCACGGCACCCATACCGCCAGCCTGTTTAACACCGAAAACAAGAACGATAAGCAATGCAATTGTCATAATAATCGACTGAATGAAGTCAGTAATTGAAGCTGCATTAAAACCGCCCAGTGATGTATAGCCAACAATTACTATTGCTGAAACAACCATTGCGATATGATAATCAACACCGAAAAGTGTACCAAACAGCTTGCCGCAAGCAGCAAAGCCTGAAGCAGTGTAAGGAACGAAAAAGATAATAATCATCAGTGCTGCAATAGCCATAAGGATTCTGCTGTTATCCCTGTATCTGCGTGAGAAATAATCAGGAATTGTAATTGCACCGATTTTTGCGGAATAATTTCTTAAAAGCTTAGCAACAATAAGCCAGTTAAAATATGTACCAACTGCAAGACCGATAACAGTCCAGCCAACCTCAGCAAGACCTGCTGCCATAGCAAGACCGGGCAAGCCCATAAGAAGATAGCTTGACATATCAGATGCTTCGGCACTCATTGCAGTAACAAGCGGACCAAGCTTTCTGCCGCCGAGATAGAAATCGCCGACATTTTTTGTCTTTTTAGAGTATGCAACGCCTACAATAACTACTGCTGCAAGATATACAACAATAGAAATCATAATACAAATTTGAGCTGTTGTCATTTTTTCTCCTCCTATAAATACTGATTAAAGATAGTTTATTTTAACACATTATCGCTTTAATGTAAATATATTATTTTATACTGAATATAGATACAACACTTTAAATTAAAATTGATATGTGATAGAATAATAATACATATTAATGAAACGGAGAAAGATATGGAGCTTAAAACAGGACGTCCTGCCGACACAAGCGGCAGACTTGAAAAAGAAATAAAGGTATATGACCTGCTTGATAAGCTAGGAATTGAATACAACCGAGTTGATCACGAGGCGGCAGAAACTATGGAAGTATGCAGCGAAATCGACAAAGTGCTCGGCACACTGATTTGCAAAAATCTGTTTTTATGCAACAGAACAAAAACTGAATTTTACCTGTTAATGATGCCTGGTGACAAGCCTTTTAAAACAAAAGACATCACTAAGCAGATTGGCTGTTCAAGACTTTCCTTTGCAGGTGCTGAATTTATGGAAAAATATCTTAATATAACACCAGGTGCAGTATCTGTTATGGGACTT
>DBFOUY010000193.1:0-6006 GCA_048365975.1 Eubacterium sp. | reverse complement strand
TAATACTCCTTAAGCTGAGTTTTAAGCGAAAAGCACAGCGCTGCTTTTATTTTAAGCTTATAATCAGGTAAGTCCTCTCTATCCCTGCCCTTTCGCTCACATTCCCAGTACTGTGGTGTAGTGAATGCCTTATCGCCTGCAAGCTCCTTGACATAATCTGAAATACCGTCATTATAGCAAAACTCAAAGGTTTCAAATTTTGAGGCAGATATCTGGTCCTTTAATATAAATTTAATTCCGTCATTTACAATTGCCTGACGTTTAATTGTTTCTTTATAATAATCGAGAGGAATATTTATATCAGTGAAAACATCAAGGTCAGGTTTCCAGCGTATACGTGTTCCCGTATCACGCTTGTCATATTTTTCTTTAACAAGACCGCCGACATTTTCACCCTTTTCAAAATGAAGAGTGTATTTATAGCCGCCTGTATGCACCTCGGCATCCATATACTCAGATGCATACTGTGTAGCACACAAGCCAAGACCGTTAAGACCAAGAGAAAACTCATAATTTTCGCCGTCATTGTCATACTTTCCGCCTGCATACATTTCGCAGAAGAGAAGCTCCCAGTTATATTTTTCCTCATTTTTATTATAGTCAACAGGAATACCTCGTCCGAAATCCTGCACCTCAACTGAGCCGTCAAGAAAACGTGTTACAACAATTTTACCGCCATAGCCCTCTCTTGCCTCGTCAATTGAATTTGACATAATTTCAAAAATAGCGTGCTCGCAGCCCTCAAGACCATCTGAGCCGAATATTACTGCTGGGCGCAGTCTTACTCTGTCTGCACCCTTTAACGATTTAATACTGTCATTACCATACTCTTTTTTCTTAGCCAAATTTATCCCTCCGAATTGAAGTTCACATACCGGAATATATTACAATATATTGTATAAAAAGTCAAGAATACAAAAATTTAACGGTAGCGATTGTATGCTACCGTTAAAAGTATTTTATTCGTCAGATACCGACACTTCAGAAGTGCTGTCACTGTCAGAAACAGAGTTCTCTGTTTTAACCTCAGAAGCATCATTTGTTTCCTGCTCTTTATCAACAGCTTCATTTTCATTGTTGATATCAATATCAACAACATCATCCTCAGACTCTTCAATAAAGCCTTTTTCCATTAATGAAACAAAGTCAGCACCATTGATCTTCTCTTTTTCAATAAGAGTTTCGGCAACAAGAACAAGCTTATCATAATGCTCTTTGAGAATACTCTCTGTTTTCTCATAAGCATCACGCATCATTTTTTCAATCTCGGCATCAATTCTTGCAGATGTAACATCACTGTAATTATTAACGTGACCGTAATCTCTGCCAAGGAATATTTCATTGTTGTCATCACTGTAAACAACAGGACCAATTTCGTCGCTCATACCGTATTTTGATACCATATCACGGCATATTGTTGATGCTCTCTGAAGGTCATTTGATGCACCTGTTGAAATATCCTTCAAAACGATTGCCTCAGCAACACGTCCGCCAAGCAGGCTTACAAGCTGGTCAAGCATCGCTTTCTTTGACGGATAGTTTTCCTCCTGAGGTGTATACCAGGTATAACCGCCTGCACCCATACCACGAGGAATAATTGATATTTCTTTAACAGGGTCACATTCCTCGAGAAAATAGGATGAAACTGCGTGACCTGCCTCGTGATATGCAGTAAGCTTTTTAGATTTATCGTTATATTTATGTGATTTCTTTTCCGTACCAATTTCAACTCTTGAGGTAGCATCGGAAATTTCTTCCATAGTAATTGCCTTCTTGCCTCGTCTTACAGCAAGCAAAGCAGATTCGTTAAGAAGGTTTTCAAGGTCTGCACCTGTAAAGCCAATAGTATCCTTTGCAATTTCCTTCAAATCAACATCAGGTGCTAACGGCTTATTCTTTGAATGAACCTTGAGTATTTCCTCTCTGCCATTTGTATCAGGTCTGTTAACAGTAATCTGTCTGTCAAATCTGCCGGGTCTTAAAAGTGCAGGGTCAAGAACATCAGGGCGGTTGGTAGCAGCAATAACTATAATTCCTGTGTTGGTACCGAAACCATCCATTTCAACAAGAATCTGATTAAGCGTCTGCTCCCTCTCATCATTACCGCCGCCTGTACCTGAGCCTCTGTGACGTCCGACAGCATCAATTTCATCAATAAAAACAAGACACGGGGCTTTTTTCTGTGCCTGATCAAACAAATCACGTACACGTGAAGCACCGACACCGACATACATTTCAACAAAATCAGAGCCTGAAATTGAAAGGAACGGTGCATCAGCCTCACCTGCAACTGCACGTGCAAGCAATGTTTTACCTGTACCGGGAGGACCCACCATAAGAACACCCTTTGGTATTCTTGCACCGAGGGCTGTGAATTTTTCGCTGTCCTTCAAGAAATCAACGAGTTCCTTCATTTCTTCCTTTTCTTCGTCACAGCCTGCTACATCGGCAAAGGTGGTTTTGTTATTTTCGTCATTAACGTGTACCTTAGCTCTGATTTTACCAAAGCCAAGAGTTCTGTTTGTATCGCTGTTCATTGCACTGCTCATTTTTCTTATCATATAAATTGAAAGAACAATAAGACCAACAGTAATAACAAGACTCGGCAGCATACTGTAAATCCATGAGCCAGACGTTCCTTTTTTATAGTCAAAAACTATTTTATTGTCAGGATTTTTTTCATTATATTCCTCTACCTCATCCCTTATGTCGTCAAGGAAATACGCAACATTAGGAACAGAATAACGCTGTTCCTTATCAGGCTCGGCAAAGGTTTTGTAAATCAGACTTCCGCTTGACAGATCAAGCTCAAACTCTTTTACCTCATTATTTTTAAATACCGTCACAATTTCAGAATACTTTACGTCAACCTTTGTCTGCTGATGAGAATAGTAAATAACTACACCAATCAGAAGCACCGGTATCAATAAATATATTAAAATTGATTTCCAGTTTTTTGCCATATTATTCATTAATTATCCTCCGCGAGAATCTTTATTGTAATAACTCGTTTTGTATTTTTATCTGTCTTAACACGTTCATCGACACAGTAATCGGCAATACCTATTATACCTAAATCATCACAGATTACTCCGACTGAGCCTCGTTTCTCAACAGGAATTTCAAGCTCATTAAAAAGTTTTTTAAGTGATTTTGTACAACCTCGGTTTGCAGGGGAAATTTTGTCGCCGCATTTTCTTTCCCTAATATATACACCGCTGATAATTTTATCATAGTCGCAATAAAAATCAACAGATTTTTCATTAAATTCATCAATATTTAAAATTTTAGTAACATAGTTAAAGCTTTTTTGGGGTTCCTTAAAATCTGCAAGCCTTAAATATTTACTGTCCGCAACAGCAAACAATGTGCCTTTAAGCTGCACCCTGCCCGGGTTATTCAATAAATTTAACACAGCTAAAAGGTGATTTCTGTCAAGATATATCCCCTGATGTGAAAAAAAATCTGATACAACTCTTTTCTGAATTGCTATATTTGATTTTTTCAATTTATTGAGCATCAGTCTATTATCTTTGCAAGCTGCATTGAAGCATTCATCCACACAGCTTTCAATAAAGCGATAATCATCATTACAGTCATTAATAAACTCAGAAAGCTTATTTTCATAATCTATATTAATTCTTGAAAATAACGGCAAAATCTCATTCCTGATTTTATTTCTTGAATATTCATTTGACAAATTAGTTTCGTCAATTCTGAAAGCAATTGAATTATCAAGACAATAATTTCTTATATCATCTGCACTGATTTCTATCATCGGTCTTATAATCTTACCTCGAACAGGCGGAATACCGCAAACACCCTTTAGCCCTGTACCTCTGATAAGCCGAAACAAAATTGTTTCAGCATTATCACTGAGATTATGAGCAGTAGCTATTTTATCACATTCAATGCTTTCAAAAAAATCATACCGCCTTTTTCTTGAGTATTCCTCAACGCCCATACCCGCAGCAGCAGCCTCATAAGCCGCATCAATTGAAAGGATATTAAACTCAATATTATTATGCTGACAGTATTCTTTAACAAATAAAGCATCGTCAACAGAGCTTTTACCCCTTATACCATGCTCAATATGCGCAGCCTTAACCTTTATATTAAGCTTATCCATATTTTTAACAAAAAAATCAAGCAGCAGCATTGAATCGGCGCCGCCTGAAACGCCCACTAATACAGTGTCATTTGCCGAAAGCATATTGTATTTATTAATTGTATTAATAATTCTGTTATTCATAATATGATTTATCAATTGACCTGAAGCGTGTAAACTCCTTGTCAAAGGTTAACTCAATTGATGTTGTTGCACCATGACGGTTTTTAGCAATAATAAGCTCGGTTTTATTAGCATCTATGTCGTCCTGCTTGTCCTCATCAACATCATTTCTGTAATAATCCTCACGATAGAGAAAGAGTACAATATCAGCATCCTGCTCGATTGAACCTGATTCACGAAGGTCTGCAAGCTGTGGCTTATGGTTTTTGCCGTGACCCTCAGTACCACGTGAAAGCTGAGCACAGCAGATAACAGGAATATTCAAATCCTTAGCCATCATTTTAAGGTTTCGTGTAATTTCACTGACCTCCTGCACACGGTTTTCCTTTTTACCCGCAGAGGAAATAAGACCGAGATAGTCGATTATGATACAGTCAACATTCTTCATTCGCCTTACTCTTGATTTAATTTCAGGTACAGTGATTGAAGATGTATCATCCAGATAAAGCTCAACATCATTGAACTGACCTGCCGCATTACCGAGTCTGACCCATTCTTCCTTGCTCATTTCGCCTGTTTTAAGCTTCTGCGACTCAACACCTGCCTGCGAAGCAAGAAGTCTTTCTGCAAGCTGTGCTTTCGTCATTTCAAGACTGAAAACGATACATTTTTTTCTTGCGCCCATTGAAATGTTCTGTGCAAGGTTAAGTGCAAAGCTGGTTTTACCCATAGCAGGACGTGCACCGATAAGTATAAGGTCACTCTTATTAAGACCTGTCAGATATTTGTCAAGCATACCAAAGCCTGATGGTATACCCTTATATTTGTCCTTATCCTCTCCTGTTATCTGTGCAAGCTTTGTATAAACATCATTAACGATAACCTCACTGATTTTAGTAGGTCCGTTTTTCTCCTTGCCCTGACGGATGTCATAAATCATCTGCTCCGCTCTGTCAAGGATTGCAGATGCATCAGCCTCGCCGCCTGTTGCCTGGTCAATAATTGTATTTGAAATGTTAACAAGAGAACGAAGATAAAACTGCTCCTTAACAATTTTTACATAGTATTCAATATTAACAGTTGAGGGCACGCTCTGTGCTAATGTCATCAGGTATTCCCTGCCGCCTGCAGTATCATAATGCCCCTTTTTAGTGAGAGCATCTGCAATAATTACAGGGTCAATAGCCTTAGAGTTAGTATACATCAGCATCATAGCACTGAAAATTTCCCTGTGCTGCGGAAGATAGAATGCATCGGCATTAATCTCAGAAACAACAAGCTCCATACATTCCTGGTCAATAAGAATTGAACCGAGTACAGACTGCTCAGCCTCAAGATTATACGGCATAATAGCACCGCTTGTCATATTTGGTTCAGCCATTTTTTATGCCTCCGACACCTGAACAAAAACCTTTGCAGAAATACCCTGATAAACCTTAATCTCTGCCTCAACTGTTCCGAAGGCTTTAATATCCTCCATAACAATCTTTCTTTTATCAACATCAATATTAAGCTCGCTCTTAATCTGCTTAGCAACATCCTTTGATGTGACAGAGCCGAAAAGCTTGCCGTTTGCACCTGCTTTTGCCTTAAGCTTAAAGGTTTTGCCCTTAAGCTCATCAGCAGTCTTTTGTGCAGCCTTGATTTCTTCAGCCTTATGGAATTTCTTGGCTGATTCCTTATTATTAAAATCATTCATAGCTGAAGCATTAGCCTCAATTGCAAGTCCCTTAGGGAATAAAAAATTTCTTGCATAACCATCAGATGCGTTAACC
>DBFOUY010000192.1:0-6539 GCA_048365975.1 Eubacterium sp. | reverse complement strand
TGGCGGAAGCTTGTTTTTATTTATTGCAATTGGGCTGATTTTGATTTTCCTTGGCGATAAGGAATACAGATACCGCTCTTTAAGTGCGGTTAGCATAAGCATTCTGACAGCAGGCATTTTTGAAATATTGCTTGCGTGCATTGTTTTAATAATTTCAAATCTAAGAAAGTTTGATATATATCCAATCTATTTGTATGACAGCTTTATGCATTATTTTTACACCTGTGTTCTGACAGTTGCTGTTACAGGCTTACTGCTGATAGTTATTTCACTCACGGTGTCAACGCTGGCTTGGATAAAAAAGAGTAAAATTAAAGGGTGAAAAATATGGATAATGATGTAGCAATTTCACTGAAAAATGTATGTATGTCCTTTAACCTGAATAAGGAAAAGGTTGATAATCTTAAGGAATATGTTATTAAATTTATAACCCGCAAGCTGGAATTTAAAAAATTCTATGCTTTGCAGAATATTGATATTGAGGTTAAAAAGGGCGATCATCTTGCTATTCTCGGTCTGAATGGTGCGGGTAAAAGTACACTTCTTAAAACAATAGTTGGTGTGTACAAGCCTACAGATGGCACTGTTGAAAAGTGTGGCGTTATCGCTCCTCTTCTTGAGCTTGGTGCAGGCTTTGATCCTAACTATTCGGGTAAAGAGAATATTTATCTTTATGGTGCAATTCTCGGCTATGACCGAAATTATATTGATAAAAAGTATAAGGAAATTGTTGAGTTTTCAGAGCTTGGTCATTTTATTGATGTGCCTGTCAAAAATTATTCAAGTGGTATGAAAGCAAGGCTTGGATTTTCAATCGCAACAGCAGTTGAGCCTGATGTTCTTATTCTTGATGAGGTGCTTTCAGTTGGTGATGCTAAGTTCAGAAAAAAGAGCCTTGCAAAAGTCAAGTCAATGTTTGATGACGGCGTTACTGTTTTGTTTGTATCTCATAACATTGAGCAGGTTAAATCTATCTGTAATAAAGCTATTCTGCTTGAAAAAGGCAAAATTATTGCAAGAGGCAGTATTGACGATGTAATTCCCGTGTATGAGGAAAAAACAAAGAAAAAATAATTTATAAAATCGGAACAGTATTTAACTGTTCCGATTTTGTTATAATATGTTTAACAAGCAACTGTCAGTTGCTTGATTAATAGTAGACACTGTTGTATACTGTTTTTGAGGTGATAGATATGGAAACAAAGGAAATTATACTTGGACTGAGAAATAATAACAAACTGACTCAGGATGAGCTTGCAGAAAAAGTTTTTGTTACACGACAGGCGGTTTCTAAATGGGAATCAGGCGAAGCAATTCCGAATACCGAAACATTGAAATTATTATCAAAGCTGTTTGATGTTTCGATAAATACGCTTTTAGGTTCTCCGCGAAAATTGATTTGTCAATGCTGCGGTATGCCCCTTGATGACAGCACAATAAGCAAAGAGCCTGACGGGGAATTTAATGAGGATTACTGTAAATGGTGCTATGCTGACGGCGATTTTGCATATAAGGATATTGATGTGCTTATTAATTTTCTTACTGCTCATATGTCAAATGATAATTTCCCGAAAGAACAGGCAAGGGCTTATTTTGAAGAGCAAATACCCAAGCTTAAGTACTGGGCGAATAAAAATAAAAATTAATTATTATTTACATAAAAGCACGCAGCTATATGGGCTGCGTGCTTTTATGTGCTTTAAGCTCGTAGAGCAAAAAAACTCCATGTCTGTAAAGACTTGGAGTTTTGTAAAAAACAAATTATCTCTTTGAGAACTTCTCACCCTGCAAAATGCCCGATTTTACAGGGTTTCTTTCTGTTTTTGTTACTTGCGTGTTGCTTATGCAGTACAATGTATAACTATTTAAACAACTATCAAAGTCAAAAGATTCAGTTGTTATTGTCTACTCGATAAATATCAAGAGGACAACCATCTGCATTTTTCCATCTAAACCACCCATTGTTATTAGTATCTAAAACAATCCAACCTGCAACTGATGGCGAATTGCACTTGATATCCTCCTGAAGAATATTATTTTTTACGATTGCTGTTTTTCTTAATGTTGGCATATCTTTTCTATCACAAGGCAGACAATTACTACCTTTAAGAACTATAAATTTGTTGTCATCTACTCTCATTTTGGCCTGAATGATACCATATTTTTTGTTTTTTTCGTGCAAATAATACTCTCCATCAGGAACAGTGTATTTATTTACGCTATTAACATTTGCTGTTCTTTCATCTGTTGCTGTATCAAACACTTCTTCTTTTGTCATTGTTATAGGATATACCTGTTCACCATCAAAAGACGATAAAAGCTGAACAACTAAATCTACATCTATTGCAAACAGCTCTGTATCGCCAACATTGCTTTTACTGAAAATCTCATGAAGTAATGCTTCTTTTTCATCATATTCATCAACTTCTATAGCAAATTTTCTTTTTAATCCGGTAACATTGTTATAGCCGTTATGTTCCAAGCTGTACATACGTTGGTTAAATTTGTCTGTTCCTGTTTTTCCTATTTTAACTAAACCCGGAACAATTGTTGTCATGCAATAAATAATACCTCTTGCCATATATGTATCCTCACTAAAAGTCTTTTCATAACAATTATACTAAATAACTTTGGTAAAAACAAGTTTTTTGCTAACTGCACTTTCGATACACAATTATAAAAAGCAGTGTATTAAAAGTATTGATTTTTTTGTAAATTTTTGTTATTATACTTTTAATACATAAACTTACAATTTTGTGTACTGAAAGTTGGTGAACTATGAGCAAAAAGGATATTACAAAAAATGCTATTGAAACATCAGGCGGGATTATTAAAACGGCTGACCTTATCAATGCAGGACTTTCTAAATCTGATATTACAAATTTAGCAAACGATTTTTTCATTGAGAGAGTAAAACACGGATATTACAGATTATCTGAATCAAATATATCAGAAGAACAAATTCTTTCTACTCTTTTGTCTGAAGGCGTTATTTGTGTTCAGTCTGCTCTATTTCACTATAACTACAGTGATTACACACCAAGAGAATGGAATATTGCTGTGCCGAGAACAATTTCACGAAGCAAGCTGAAAATTGATGAAGTACCAATAAAAGCTTACTATATTCAAAATGAACTCTTTGAACTTGGCAAAACAACAGATAATTTCAATGGAATTACTCTTAATGTTTATGACAGAGAGAGAACAATCTGCGATTGTTTTAAATATAAAAATCAGCTTGACAGCGAAATTTTCAACAAAGCAATAAATGCATATATAGCTGATGACAAGAAAAATTTAGCAAACTTATCAAAATATGCAAAGCAACTTAAAGTCTATAAAAAAGTAACTGAACTTATGGAGGTGATGCTGAATGGCTGATATAGCATCATCAGTTCTTGCAAGACTAAAAAACAAGGCAAAAGAAAGCGGTAGAAGTTATCAGCTTTGCTTGCAGTTGTTTTGTCAGGAAGAATTCTTGCGAAGATTAGAGAAATCAAAATATGCAGATAATTTTGTGCTTAAAGGCGGACTGTTCATATATGCATTAACAGAATTTGAGAGCCGTGTAACAATGGATATTGATTTCCTATTGCAAAGACTTCCAAACACACCTGAAAAAATAAAACCAATTATTGAAGAAATAATCAATACTGAAACAGACAACGCTTTTGTGATTTTTGAAATAAAGAGTGTTGCACCGATAGCGGTTGCTAAAAAGTATGCGGGTATAGGGGCATCACTCGTGGCGAAAATCAAGAACACAAAAACACCGATAAATATTGATTTTGGTGTTGGTGATGTTATTGTGCCGAAACAAGAGAAAAGGTCAATACCCACTCAACTTGATGATTTTGAAAGTCCAATAATCAATACATATTCACTTGAAGCCACTATTGCAGAAAAGCTTGATGCAATTCTTGATTTAATGGAATTTTCAAGCAGAATGAAGGACTATTACGACATTTATTATCTTGCAACGCATTTTGAATTTGACAGCAATACTCTTGCTGAAGCAATGCGAAAAACCTTTGCAAACCGCAATCACCATTTCACAATGGAACAATTCAACCAAGTCATCGCCTTTGGCGAAAATGAATCCATGCAAAAGAAATGGCAAGCCTTTGCGAAGAAAACCGGCTTAAAAACGGATGATTTTAAGATGGTATTAACAACTCTTAATAATTGTTTAAGAAAAATTATAATAATTCTTTAATTGAAAGGGAAAAATAATATGAAGAATATAGATCAACAGTATAATAATGAAGCTGATGTTGAAACAAAATTTATTTATGATATTTTGTTAAAATCTATATTGGGTATATCAGCTGATAGGATTCATTTTCATGTTCCTGTGAAAATAACTCAAGGCAGAACTACAATTACTAAAGAAGCTGATGCTGTAATACAAAATGATAATGGAGAAAATATAATTGTTGTTGACTCAAAAAGTCCAACTGAAAAACTTGAAAATTACTTTTCCCAAATTGACTCTTATGCTTTTCAATTAGAAACTCCAATTTCAATTTTAAGTAATTATTATAGAACTATTGTAAGAGTGTATTTGACAGGAAACAAAAAAGAAATAGTTTTAGATTGTCATAATGACTATTTGTTATCCAATGATTATAAAGATTTAAAAGATATAATTGATAAATATTTAAATCCAAAAACTACAAATCAGATTGATTTAAATCAAAATCAAAATAACATTCAATTAAATAGAGATGTTGTTACAGACTATAGACGACTATTTAGACAAATACATACAAAAATAAGATCTATAGATAAATTAGATCCATCGGCATCCTTTGATGAGTTTTCAAAAATATTATTCATAAAAATTATCAATGATATTTTGATAGACGGTGAACGCTTAACTCCAGAAAGAATACAAGTATATGGAACAGTAAAACAGCAAGCAAAATATATTGATGATTGGTTTCAGGAGAAAGTAAAAGAATATTATCCTGGTATATTTGCTAATAATGAAAAAATATCTGTTTCTCCAAAAGCTTTATGTTTAATTTTAGAAATGTTAGAAAACAGCAATTTCAATCTAAAAGATAATTTTACTGATATCAAAGGAAGAGCATTTGAAGAATTTTTGCCGAGCCAATTACGTGGTAAAGGTCTTGGCCAATTTTTTACTCCTAGACCTATTGTTGATTTCATGATTGAAATGGCTGATATTAAAGTATCCGATAAAGTATTGGATTTTGCCTCTGGTTCGGGCGGATTTTTAATAAAAGCGTTTGATAAGAAAAGGCAATTAATTGAGCAGATGCCCAAGCAATACTTTGATTTTTTAGGAAAAACTAAAGATGAGTTATTAGAAGAAGCAAAAACGCAAATTTATGGGATCGATGCTGAACCTCGCGCAGTTAGAACTGCCAAAATGAATATGTTGCTTTGGGGAGATGGCAAACAGATCCAGCATGGTAATGGACTCGATATAAAAGATTATAAAGGGAACCCCTATTTTGCAAAAGAATATAAAGAGGGGGATGAAAAATCGGGTGTTGATATTATTTTAGCAAACCCTCCTTTTGGCTCTACAGAAGAAGAGCAAACAATTTTAAAAAATTATACTCTTTCCTCTAAAATAAAGAAAACAGATAGCGCTGGTAATACATATATAGAAAATAAAAAAGAAAAAACAGAACACCTTTTTATTGAAAAAGCATATAAAATGTTAAAACCAGGTGGAAAATTATTAATTGTTCTACCAGAAGGTATCTTAAGTAATGATGACAGTAAAGTTCGTGATTATATATTAAGTCATTTTATTATTGATACCATAGTAAAATTGCCTAAACACGCATTTGTTATGTCTGGTGTTGATACAATAAATACTGTAATTATAATCGCACAAAAAAACACAAAAGAAAGAATAAATTATATAACTGATTCAGATAAAAATACATGGATTAGTGAAAATAACACGATGACAATAAATTTTGCATCAGTAAATCAAATTGGTTATGAACCATCGGGAAAAATCTTATATAATGGATATGACAATTCTGATTTGAGTATCATTGCAAACAAATTAATAAAAAAAGATTATAAAACTATATTGTCAGATCCTATTGAATATGCAGAACTTGAATTTGGAGATAATAGCAAAAGTGAATTTTGGAAAAACAAACTTCATAAATTTTTAAGAATTGAGTTTAAAACTATACCGAGGAGACTAGATCCTACATATTACTTTTTCTATGAAGAATCAAAAGATATTTTAAAAACTTTTATTCCATTAGATATAAGCGAAAACAATATTCGTAAAATAAAACTTACTGAAGATGAATTGAATGAAGATGTTGAAAGAGTTTATAAATATATTTCTGTAATAAAAACAATTGATGGTTCAATTACAGATATTGAAGAAAAAACTATTGATGAACTATTATCTTCAAAAGAAAGTTTTCCACAAAAAATATTTAAAGGTGATATTGTATTTAACCCCTATAGAATTAATACTGGTTCAATTATATATGTTGACATAGACGAAAAGAACTTAATAACAAGTCCAGCTT
>DBFOUY010000191.1:0-5026 GCA_048365975.1 Eubacterium sp. | reverse complement strand
ATTTTTATAATGAACCTTTGCTTTTTTCAAAGTGAAAATGCGTGGGTGAAATTCTGGATTTTTTCGCCGTCATATGATGGAATGATGCAGGGCTTAAAGGTTGTTGTAAGGGTTGCCGTGCTGATGGTGTTTTCTAATATCCTTAATGTGACAACACCGCCTGTTGAAATTACAAGGGCAATTGAAAATATTTTGTCACCGCTCAGAATAATCAGAGTGCCGATACATCAGCTTGCACTCATATTGTCAGTGGCAACACAGTTTATACCTACGCTTTTTGAAGAAGCAGATATGATTAAAAAAGCACAGACAGCCAGGGGAGCACGGTTTGACAGCCACAGCTTTAAGGACAAGGCAGCGGCTGTTATTCCTATGGTAGTGCCTATTTTTGTTTCCGCATTCAGACGTGCTGATGAGCTTTCGCTGGCGATGGAGGCAAGGGGATGCCGTGTTGATGTAAGGCAGACAAAAAAATGCAGGGTGCGCATCGGATTTTCTGAAATCACTGCATTTGCTGTGTGTACCGTTTTGCTTGTTTTGCAGATTACTATATTGTAAAAAGGAATGAAATTTATGGAGAAACAGGATATAATTGATTTTTTTGATGAGCATGCACATCACTGGGATGATGATATGATACGCAATGATGATGTTATCAATACAATTCTTGATAATGCAGGGGTAGCCGAGGGACTGACTGTTCTTGATGTTGCCTGCGGTACGGGAGTGCTTTTTCCTGACTATTTAAGCAGAAATGTGAAATCTGTTACAGGAATAGATATTTCACCTAAAATGGCAGAAATTGCAAAGACTAAATTCAATCAGGATAATGTTACTGTAATCTGCGATGATGTTGAGGAAACGGATTTTGCAGAGCTTTTCGACTGCGTTGTGGTTTATAATGCTTTCCCTCATTTTATTGACCCTGACAGACTGCTCAAAAAGCTCAGTGAACTGGTTAAGGTGGGCGGAGCTGTTACAGTCGCTCACGGAATGAGCAGAAAAATGATTGACCGCCACCATTCAGGTGCTGCACATAAGGTTTCAGCTGGACTTATGAGTGATGATGAGCTTGCTGAAATATTCAGTAAATATTTAAAGGTTACAGTTAAAATATCTGATGATAATATGTATCAGGTAACAGGAATAAGGCAGTAGATATACAACCGCTGAAATTAGCGGTTGTATTTATTTTTTTCTATGTTATAATGACCTTGAGTGTACAAAATTTATCTTAATATGATTTAAACGGTTTGTTTTTTATGCTTTGAGGAGGATTAATTATGAATAATAATCTGCCTGAGATTAAACTCAGTATTAATAATGATATTGTAAGTTTCAGTGTTTCAGACGGATGGAGCATTGAATTTATGGGGGCTGATTTTGTTCAGCTTGTTGATGATAATCTTGTTGTTCACACTCCGCTTTGTGATATGACTGCAACACTTTCATTTAAGTGCCAAAAGGGCAGTGAAGCCGTTGAAAAGGATTGTAAATTAAATATTAAAGGCACTTATGGTGTGCAGGGGAGAAAGCCGAATATTATTCCTGAGCCTGCACAGTGGCACGCTGAAGGGGGAAGCCTGAGCAAAATAAATTCATATTCCTGTGATGAAGAACTTAAGAGTGAGGCGGATGCATTTGCTGACGAATATTTTAAGCTGACAGGTAAAAGACTTGAATATTCTGATTGTGGTGATGTGCAGTTTTATTCTGACAGCGGTCTGTTTTATCTCGGTGGAGAGGGCTATGAAATAAGCTGTGATAATAATATCAGAATTTCCTGTTTCACAAAGCTTGGTGCAGTATGGGCGGGCAAGACGGTTTGTCAGCTTATGCTTCAGGGTGGCTTCCCAAAGGGCATTATGCGTGATTATCCACGTTACAGTGTCAGAGGATTTATGCTTGATGTCGGCAGACGTCCTGTATCACTTGCAATGCTTGAAAGAATAGTTGACCGTATGGCTTGGTACAAAATGAATGATTTTCAGGTTCATCTCGGCGATAATTATATATGGCTTGAGGATTATGCAGATAAGGGCGATGAAAGCACCTTTGATGCTTACAGTGCTTTCAGACTTGAAAGCTCTCTTAAAAATAAAAAGGGCGAAACTCCTACATCAAAGGATTACAGCTATTCCAAGGCTGATTTTAACCGCTTTATGAAAGAGTCGCTGAAAAAGGGTGTCCGAATTACGCCTGAAATTGATATGCCTGCTCATGCACTTGCATTCACAAGAGTTTTCCCTGAATATGCGGTTATGGGCAAGGTTTCACCTCTGATGAAAAAAAGACCTCTTACAGACCATATTGATATTTCACATCCTGAGGCAATGGAGTTTGTTAAAAGTATTTTTGATGAGTATACTCTCGGCGACGATCCTGTATTTCCTGAGGGTACAACAGTTCATATCGGTGCAGATGAATTCCTGACCGACTATGGTGCTTACCGCAGATTTATCAATGAAATGGTTCCTCATATCAAAAAGACAAACACTGTCCGTCTTTGGGGCAGTCTTACCTGGATAAAAGACGAGCCTGCAACACCTATTGCCAAGGAGGCAGTAAAGGATGTCCAGATGAATCTTTGGTCAAATGACTGGGCTGACGGCAGAGAAATGTATGATATGGGCTATAAGCTTATAAATACAATTGACCACAGACTTTATATTGTGCCGAATGGTACAAAAATCCGTGCTCCTTATATGGACTATATAAATAAGAGAATGTCATTCAGATGTTTTGAACCTAACAGAGTAAGACTTAAGGAAAAGGGAAAATACATTGATTTGCCTGCAGGAAATAAGCAACTTTTAGGCTCTTGCTATGCAATATGGCAGGATAATATTGATAAGCGTTCCAAGGGTATTAATGAGCAGGACCTTTATGAAAGGTTTGATGACAGTGCTGCCTTTATGGCAGAAAAGAACTGGGGCTCATGCACTGATAAGCAAAGCTCAGCACAGGTTGACAGAGCTGCAAAGGCTGTTGACAGTCTTATGAAAAAATCAGAAAGCAGAATAAAACCTTTTAAAAATGTGCTTCTTAAGGGTGGATGCAGCTTTGTAAATACAGGCTGTAAAAAGCTTGAAACAGGCTCAAAGCTCAGTATTGAAATCAGCTTTGATGAAATTGCTCCCGGTCAGATTGTTATGGAGTCTGATGCCCCTTATGGTACATATGATATAAGAATTACCGAAAATGGTAAGCTCGGATTTACGGCAGAGGGTTATACTTATGAATTTGATTATAAACCTGTAACGAATAAGAAACTTAAATTGATAATTGATACAAGACCTCTTCGCACAGTGCTTAAAACAGGGCTTTTAACAAGAAAAAAAGCAAAGGGCAGCTTTTCGTATAATGGAACAGTTCGTACTGACAGCATTAAAAATTCCTCATTCAGTATTCCTTGTCAGAGAATCGGCTCAAAAACAAATTCAGTAAAGGCTCGTATTTACAGCATTAATATATTATAATTGCAGGTGATGCTTATGAAAACACGTTGGTATAAGGATGCAGTGGTTTATCAGATTTATCCGAGAAGCTTTATGGATTCAGATGGTGACGGAATCGGTGACCTGAACGGAATAACACAGAAGGCTGATTATCTTAAAGAGCTTGGTGTGGATGCTGTATGGCTTTCACCCTGCTATAAATCACCTAATGATGACAACGGCTATGATATCAGTGATTATCTTGATATAATGGATGAATTCGGCACTCTAACCGATTGGGAAAAAATGGTTGATGCATTTCACAGCAGGGGAATTAAGGTTATAATGGACCTTGTTGTTAACCATACCTCTGATGAGCATAAGTGGTTTGAGGAAAGCAGAAAGAGCAAGGATAATCCGTACAGGGATTATTATATATGGCGTGACGGAAAGGGTGATGAAGGAAAAACTCCTCCGAATAAATGGCGTGCCTGCTTCGGCGGGTCAGCCTGGGAATATGACGAAAAAACAGGTCAGTTTTATCTCCACCTTTTCAGCAAAAAGCAGCCTGATCTCAACTGGGAAAATCCGAAAGTAAGGCAGGAGGTTGCAGATATATGCAATTACTGGCTTGAAAAGGGCGTTGACGGCTTCAGATGTGATGTTATAACATACATATCCAAGCCTGATGATTTGTATAAAGCTTCACAGGATGATGTTGTGGTAGGTCCAAGATGGAAAAAATATATCAGTGAACTGTCAGAACGCTCCTTAAATAATTATGATACTATGATTGTAGGCGAGGCGGCAGGTATCGATTTTGACCGTGCCTGTGATATTACAAAAGAGGGTGCAGGACTGCTTGATATGCTCTTCCATTTTGAGCATGTTGATGAAAGACCTGTTTGTGCCTATAATCAGAAATCAACCAACTTGAGAAAATTCAAAAAGACACTTTTTAAATGGCAGGGCTTGCCCGAGACTTCGTGGGGTGCACTGTATTATGAAAATCACGATCAGCCGAGAAGCCTGCCAAGGTTTGCACCGTCAGGTGAGTATCGTGAAAAGGCTGCCAAGAGTCTTGCACTGTCACTGCTTTTTCAGAAGGGTACACCTTTTATTTATCAGGGTCAGGAGCTTGGAATGACTAACTGTCAGTTTGACAGAGCGGATTATCGTGATATTCAGTCGGTTAACAGGATAAAAGATGCTTTCAGACTTCCTTTCGGTAAGATAGTGGCTAATCACGTGCAGAAGCATCTTGAACATTATGCAAGGGATAATGCCCGCACACCAATGCAGTGGAGCTCCAAAACAAATGCAGGCTTTACAGAGGGAAAGCCATGGATGAAAATAAATGAGAATTACAAACAGATAAATGCCCAGTCACAGCTTGGTGATGAAAATTCCGTTTTCTCATTTTATAAAAAATCAATAGCATTAAGAAAAGAGCTTTCGGAAATTGTCAGAGAAGGTGAGTTTATTCCCGTAAATGCTGATGATAAAAATGTTTTTGCCTTTGCAAGACGTTATAATTCAACACAGCTTTTGGTTATATGCAGTCTTTCACCGAAAAGCACGGGTTTTGA
>DBFOUY010000190.1:0-5531 GCA_048365975.1 Eubacterium sp. | reverse complement strand
GCCGTGAGTTTCTATATCAGCCTCATCAACAACATAAATACCATATTCATCACACAAATCAAGAAAGGTCGGATCAGGTGGATAATGAGAGGTACGAATGCAGTTGCCGTTATACTCTTTAACAAGCCTTACATCCTTCTCCATATCCTCCACAGTCATTGCATAGCCTGTTTTCGGATTAGTATCGTGATGGTTAACTCCCAAAAGCTTAATGGGCTTATTATTAAAATTAAACACATTGCCCTTAATATCAATATGCTTAAAGCCTATATTTTTCTTCACAACCTCTATGATATTCTCGCCCTGTGAAAGAGTAATAATAAGGTCATAAAGATACGGCATTTCAGCAGACCATTCATTGATTTCAAGTGACTCAAATGATATTTTGTCTATTTCCTTTGGTGTAACCTCAATTGAATTAGATGCAATCAGCTTTCCGTCATCATACAAAAACGCGGTGAACTGGCAGTCATCAGTCAGCTTTAAAGACGGTTTTACTTCAAGCTTATATTTGTTATCGCTGATAAATTCAGTTTTTACCTCAAAATCATAAATTGAATTTGCTCCTGTTTTATAAAGAAGCACATCACGGAAAATACCATTGCATCTGAACATATCCTGTGCTTCAAGATAAGTACCATTGCACCACTTATAGTTTACAACAACAATTTCATTTTCGCCTTCGGTTACAAATTCATTCAGCTCAAACTGTGAGGTATTATGACTGCCCTCACTGTAGCCGACATATTTGCCGTTGCAGAAAAGGTCAAAGCCCCCTGCAACACCTAAAAATGCAATATAATAATTAAGCTCTGTATCATCAATTTTAATTATTTTTCTGTAAACTCCTGCTGAACAATCCTCAGGTATTTCAGGCGGAGCAGGCTTGAACTGATAACGCTGATTAACGTAATACGGCGGTTCATATCCTGTATGCTGCCACACGGAAGGAACATTTACCTTGTCAAATCTGATTTCATCAGTCTTAAACTCAGAGGGCATTTCAATGCAGTTTTTGCAATAAACAAAATCCCACTCACCTGAAAGACACTCAACCATTGATGAGCTGTAACGCTCATTGCGTATATCCGTGCCATCAAGCTCCTTTAAATCAGAAAAAGGAATAAAATATGAACGCGGAATCATAATATTTTCGCCAAACTTTGAAAAGCTTTTATAATTACCTGTTTTTATACTATATTTCATATGTAATCTCCTTCCGCAACTAATTTAATTATACAATATCAATCAGATAAAAGCAACAAAACAAACTGTTAATCCCATACAGATTTAAATAAAAAAGAACCCAGAAAATTGATTGATTTTCTGGGTTCTTTTTTATTTTACTCATCATCGCTTGAGAGCTTGAGGACAGCAAGGAAAGCCTCCTGCGGAACTTCTACTGAACCGAACTGACGCATACGCTTTTTACCCTCTTTTTGCTTTTCGAGAAGCTTTTTCTTTCTGGTAACGTCACCGCCATAGCACTTAGCAAGCACATCCTTACGCATTGCCTTAACTGTTTCACGGGCAATAACCTTTCCGCCGATTGCAACCTGAATAGGAATTTCAAACAGATGCCTTGGAATATGCTTTTTAAGCTGTTCGGCAATTTTTCTTGCACGGACATAAGCCTTTTCCCTATGGATTATAAATGAAAGTGCATCAATAATATCACCATTGAGAAGAACATCGACCTTGCACAAATCACTTTTTCTGTAATCGGCAATTTCATAGTCAAAGGATGCATAACCACGGGTTCTTGACTTAAGTGCATCAAAGAAATCATAGATTATTTCATTAAGCGGCATCTCATAATGAATGTCAACTCTGTCAGGAGTGATATAATTCATATCTTTAAAAACACCACGTCTTTCCTGACACATATCCATTATTGTGCCGACAAACTCACTTGGCACATAAATATGAGCATTTGCGAACGGCTCCTCGCAATAATCAATAATTGCAGGGTCAGGATAATTAGTAGGATTATCAATCTCAACCATAGTGCCGTCTGTAAGGTGTATTTTATAAATAACACTTGGTACTGTAGTTATAAGCTCAAGACCATATTCACGTTCAAGACGCTCCTCAATAATTTCAAGATGGAGCAGACCGAGGAAACCGCACCTAAAGCCGAAGCCCAGTGCACCTGAGGTTTCAGGCTCATAGGACAGTGAGGCATCATTAAGCTGCAGCTTTTCAAGAGCATCACGCAGAGGCTCATAATAAGCACCATCAGCAGGATAAACACCGCAGAACACCATAGGATTAACACGTCTGTAGCCGGGAAGAGCCTCAGGCGCAGGATTTGACGCAAGCGTTACTGTATCACCTACTCTTGCCTCACTAACAGTTTTAATTGATGCAGTAATATATCCAACCTCACCTGCGCAAAGGCAATCTGTTTTTTCAAGCGAGGTGGCTCTCATATAGCCTACCTCAACAACAGTAAATTCAGCACCTGTTGCCATCATACGCATTGTGTCGCCGGCTTTGATTTTACCATCCATCAGTCTTACGTAAACTATAACACCACGGTATGGATCATATACTGAATCAAAAATAAGTGCTTTCAGCGGTTTATTATCATCACCCTCAGGCGATGAAACCTCATTAACTATGTATTCAAGGACCTCCTCAACATTCTCACCTGTTTTAGCACTGACACGAGGAGCATCAAGGCAAGGAATACCTACAACCTCCTCAACCTCCTCAGCTACTCTGACGGGGTCAGCGGCAGGCAGGTCGATTTTGTTTATAACAGGAAGAATATCTAAATCGTGGTCAAGTGCAAGATATGTATTTGCAAGGGTCTGTGCCTCAACACCCTGTGAAGCATCAACAATAAGAATTGCGCCCTCACAAGCCGCAAGAGAGCGTGAAACCTCATAGTTAAAGTCAACGTGACCCGGTGTATCTATTAAATTAAATTCGTAAAGCTCACCATTTTTTGCTGTATAATCAAGCTTGACTGCGTGGGCTTTTATTGTTATTCCTCTTTCACGCTCAAGGTCCATATCGTCAAGAATCTGCTCCTGCATATCACGCCTTGCAACAGAGCTTGTAAGCTCAAGCAATCGGTCGGCAAGAGTTGATTTTCCGTGGTCAATATGAGCGATTATTGAAAAATTTCTTATATGCTTTTTATCAACTGCCAAGGTTAAACCTCCATAATTTTATTTATTCAAATCATTTATAGATTCAAGTTCATTCACAGCTTTTTTTAAGTGAAAAATCCCCTTAAAAAGCCGCTGAATATAGGCAAGACCTATTAAGTAAGGTCTTTTTTTAACATAAGGATAATAGCATTCCATAGTCTTTTTGTCAGGAAAAATTCTTTTAAAAACAAAGCCTATACCCGCTGCTGATTTTGAATTATTCTCTCTGAGCTTTGAATAATTCTGAACTGCTGTTCCGCTTGAATTTCCGTAAATGCCAAAGCTGGTATAATAATAAAGCTGTTTAGCGTCATCGTCTGTCAGAATATTACCATCAAAAATATTAAAAGTAAGTGCCCTTGTCTTTCTTTCAAAATCTAGTATTCCTATTTCATTAAATCGTTTTTCAATATAATTCCAATTGAGCTTATCATTTTCCTTTTTTAGAAAAAGATAGTTATCAATCAGAAATCTTATTCCGCAGCAGCTTTTAATAAAATGCTTGTACATATGGCATATATTATATATATACATATCGTTTAAATCCATATGATAAAGATATTTTTTATTATCATCAGCTATTGCCTTATCCCACACATTACCTAAATCGGGGCAGAAATCAGCCCCTTCAAAAAACAAATTGCGATGAAATTCAAATGTATAAAAGGGTGCTTTAAAATAATCGTCGCTGTTGTCGCTGTTATTTGTAACAGAAAAGCCTCTGTTCTTCATAATCTCAGCAACATCATCACGCTTTGTTTCATCAAATAAAATGTCAATATCACTCATCTGACGCATTTTTGACTGAGGGTAATATTCACGCAGCACACTGCCCTTTAAAAGCATGTATTTAACCTGCTTTTTTCCAAGCTCATTTTCAATACTTTCAAGCTCACTTTTCATTGCAATAATACGCAAAAGCTCATTCTGGTTATAAAGCTGAAGCTCCTGTGCCTGGTCTGAGGGAAGTTTTTCTGTGTTTAAAACAGGGCAAATAACTGAATAAACCTGCTGTTTTTTTGAAAGCTCAACAAGCTTTTCCCAGTCAATATTATCAGGCGCATCAGGAACACTTTCACCACTGACTGCCGATTTTAATATAGTTATAAGATATTCACTCTCAGGAGATAAATATTTCATAATCAGTCCTCAATAAGATTTTTTGATTTAAGCAGAGCAAGAAGCTCACGTACATCTGCTCTGACAGTAGCCTCATCAACCTCATACTTTTCAAGCATTGCAGTAACAATACTGTCCTCTGTCTGCTCGGTCTTGAGCAGTTCAAAAATAAAAGCGGCAGTAGGATTGTTTTTAACAAGTCCGTTAAAATCCTTTGCTGCATCGCCTGTAGCAATTGCAAAGCTTTCGCCGTCTATTGAATTAGTAACAATTCCGTTTTTCAGTTTCATAAAAGTTACTCCTTAGTTCTATTGCTTTATCTTCTTATATTTTTATTTTGCTTATACGGTATTGGTTCCGGATGCTCTTTTTGAAATTTACCAATTTTATCACATATGATATCGTATAAATTATCCTCGGTATAAGCAATTTTATTTGGTTCAAATTCACTTTCTTTTATTTTTTCATCATAATACTTTTGAGCATATAACCCACATTCTTTTATATACGTTATTATTACACGGATTTCATCTTTTTCATTTTCAGAAAAAACAGATTGTTCTGATAAGGAACTGACTATAAAATCACAAAAGTAAGAATAATCATCATCCCAATTTATATTCCCATTATCTTGTGCTTCACAACGAATTTTTTCGATTTCTCTTAATAATTCTCCTTGTAAATTATGAGATTGTCCATTTTTAGGAACATAATTTTCCCATATGTATTTGCATTCATTAAAGTATCGTTGATTATACTCTTTAGATATAAAGTCCTCTATTGAAACATTTTTTATTCTTTTCCTAAATTTATCAAATAATCCCATTGTATGACCTCATCAACAAATACTGTTTTATTTATTCTTTCCAAGACAGCAGACATACTGCCTCAACATGAGGAGTGCGTGGGAACATATCAACTGCTGTAACCCTTTGGGTTATGTAGTTTTTATTTTTAAGTATTTCCAGATCCCTTGCCAATGTGGCACTGTCGCAGGAAACATATACAATTTTCTTTGGTGACATCTGCTCAACAGTGTCAAGCAGCGCCTTATCGCAGCCCTTTCTTGGTGGGTCAAGGATAACAACATCAGGCTTAATGCCGTCTTTTTTGAGTATCTCCGCTCCCTTGGCTGCATCTGCACAAATGAACTTTGCATTTGTAACACCGTTTAATTCTGCATTAATTTTTGCATTTTCAATAGCCTGGGGAATAATCTCTATACCAACAAGCCGCTTTGCTTCGTCTGCC
>DBFOUY010000189.1:0-3655 GCA_048365975.1 Eubacterium sp. | reverse complement strand
GCTGAATATCCATAATCTTCGATTTTTGAAAATTTTAAATTCAAAAATCGGAGGTTAAAAGTGAAATATACATATAAGTTTTCTGATGAAGAAAACACAATTGATGTTAATAAGTATTGGTCAGAAGTGTTAATTGGTTTGGATAAATCCGAAAGTGCAAATCAAAAGAAAGAATCAAGACGCCATTATCATCTTGAGTCTTGTGCATATGAAGGAAATGATTTAATTGACAACAATGACAAGATTGAAGCCATGTTCAAAGATTTGCCAAAAGAAGATTTGTTACATACTGCTATATCAAAGTTAAAACCAAAGCAAAGAGATTTAATCAATTCCATATATTTTGAAGGCATATCAGTTAATGATTATGCCACAAAAGAAGGTGTAGGTCAGTCTGCAATCTCTCACCGTTTACAGACTGCAAAAAATAATTTGAAAAATTTTTTATAAAAATCCTCATATTTGGTGTTTCAAATGTCCGTATAGTGAAAGGGTTTATTTTTAAACTCTTTGTACCTTGACAATTGAATACACCATATAGCAAATACTTTCCTGTTATTGTTTCGCGAAATGGGACAAGCAGATGAAGTTAAGATAATAGCATTATGTTTTTATTGGATTATTAACTTCGAGCCATTAGCGGTTCTAATGGGTATGCCAAGACAGATAACAGGGATAATGATACTTCTGCCCAGCCACAGTCCGAGCGTGATAAAACCGTCGCAGGCAATGGGGGCAGCTCGGTGGAAACGGAGTGGTGAGATTCCAATGATAAGGTTAACCGGCCTTAGTTTGTTATATGCCCGATTTGTCAGGGGTGTCGTGGACAAGTATGACATATAACGCAAAACAATTTTAAATGGGAGTACAGGCGGTATATAAGGATTGTCTATATGATTATCAAATACAAGCTGCCTGTATTCCTTTACATATCGGAGGAATCACAAAATGAAGGTTATAAACAGAGGAGAAATATATTATACAAAATTAGATTTAGTAAAAGGCAGTGAACAGGGCGGATATAGGCCCGTAGTAATCATTCAAAACAATACAGGAAATTTATACAGTCCTACAACAATAGTCTCAGCTATAACAAGCAGACTAAAAACTAATATGCCAACTCATGTACATATTGAAAATGAGCATCTGCCGTATCGTTCAGTTATACTGCTTGAACATATCAGAACGATAGACAGAAGCAGATTGGAAGAATATGTCGGTAAACTGACAGACGATGAAATGGCATCACTTGATGAGGCTCTTGCTGTCAGCGTCGGATTAAAAATACAGGGAGGCAGCGCAGATGGACAGAACTAAAGCAATAAATAATGCATCCTTTTGTTATTCAGCAAATATGCTAAAAATGCTTTTGGAAATGAATTTATTAACAAAAGAAGAATACGGTAGAATACTTTTGATAAGTGCAAACTACTATCAGTCAGATTGAAATTGTAGCGAAATTGTTAAATTTTCATAAAAGCTGGATGTATGCAAACCCTTGTGATAGTGTGGTGTCGTAAGGGGACAACACCAAAAAAATATATAATGAAAGGGAATTCAGATTATGAAAGTTGTTGAATTAACACCTAACAGAATCATTGAAGATGTTAGGAAAATGAGACTCGCAGCCTATTGTCGAGTATCTACTGATAAATCAGATCAGCTCAATTCATTTGTTAATCAGATAAAATACTATACTGATTATACAAAGAAAAATCCGCAGTATGAATTAGTGGAAATTTACGCTGATGAAGGTCTGACAGGAACAGAAATGAAAAAGCGCAGCGAATTCAATCGCTTGCTTGATGACTGCAAAAAGAGAAAGATTGATAGGGTGATTACGAAATCTGTTTCAAGGTTTGCACGAAATACGCAGGATTTGCTTGTAGTAATAAGAATGCTTAAAGAACTTGAAATCAGTGTGTATTTTGAGGAACAGGGCATTGATACAAGCAAAATAAATATGGAGATGTTCGCAACATTTCCGGGATTGATTGCCCAGCAGGAATCAGTCAGTATATCGCAGAATATGCGTTGGAGTTATCAAAAAAGAATGCAGTCGGGTGAATTCAACACCTGCAAAGCTCCTTATGGTTATACATTGGAAAATGGAGAGCTTATAGTTAATGAATCAGAGGCAGAAATTGTTCGCAGAATATTTGATATGTACTTGTCAGGTTTGGGAAAGCAAAGAATTACGAGCATTCTTAATGAAGAAAAAGTGCCTTTAAAATATGGCAACAAAAAATGGTATGTTACAACGATTAAATATATTTTAAGTAACGAAAGATATATTGGCGATGCATTGTTAAAAAAAACATATATGACAGATACACTTCCTTTTAAAGAGGTCCGAAATAAAGGTGAAAAAGAACAGTACTATATTGAAAACAGTCATACGCCGATTATTTCAAAAGAAATATTTGAAGCTGCTCAGCGTTTGCAAGGTATAAGAACAAGTAATAACAATATAAAAAAACCTAAATATCCATTAAGCAGAAAAATGCGTTGTGTTGATTGTGGGAAAACATATCGAAGAATGGATGTAAATGGTGATGTATATTGGTTATGTTCTTCAAGGGCAGCCAATAAAACAGATTGTACATTTTTAAGAGTAAAAGAAATTTATGTATATGATGCTTTTGCCAAATTAATTAAAAAGCTCAAAGATAACAGAGAAAACATAATTTTACCAACAATAAAATACATAAAAATAATGCAGGAAAAAACAAGCGAGAGTCAGCAAAAAGTATTTGAAATCGACAAGCAGATTGCAGACTTGACAGCACAAAATCATACTCTTGCAAAATTTCATACAAAGGGTGTTTTAGATAGTATTTCATATACAGAACAATCGTCAGCAGTAAGTGACAGGATTATGAATTTGAGAGTTGAAAGACGAAGGCTCCTTAATGAAAGTGAGGAACATGAATTGATAGATAATCTGAAACATCTTGATAAATTGCTTGAAGAATATATACCAAGTTCAGAGTTTGACGAGGAACTATTCGGAGAAATTGTTGAAAATATAGTACAGATAAGTAAAACTGAATTAAGTTTTACCTTAATCGGTGGTCTGAAATTCACAGAAAGGATATAACAGTATGAATATGAAAATCAGAAATATTCTTTTCGGATATAAATTTGAAAATGGCAGTATAGTTATTGATTCTGTAGAATCAGAAATAGTAAAACAAGTATTTACAAAATATATTAATGGAATGTCACTTTTAAAAATTGCAAATTGGCTCAGCCAAAAAGGGATTGAATATTTACCTAATCAGATAAATTGGAACAAGGGTAAGATAAAACGAATGATTGAAGATAAGCGATATTTAGGGGATGAAAAATATCCTCAGATTATCGACATTGATTTATACAATCAGGCAAACCGTACAAAAGAAAACAGAAATACAACTAAAAACATAAATCGTTCTGATTACATATATAAATTTAAATTGCCTGTTATCTGTTCAGAATGTAACGGAAATATGAAAAGAATACATGACACGCAGATGAAAATTAAAGAAAAATGGGTGTGCGAGGAATGCAAACACAGTGTGAAAATCAGTGATGCAGAATTTATTGAAAGAATAACAAATGAATTAAATTACTTAATTAAAAATTCTAATGTTATTAAATCTGAATCACAATC
>DBFOUY010000188.1:0-5245 GCA_048365975.1 Eubacterium sp. | reverse complement strand
TTTAAAGACTCTATACCGACCTCAATAATATCATCTGTCGGTTCTTTAGTTGTGAGTCTTTGCATCCAAAGACCGGGAGCAGAAACTATCTTAACAAACAGATTATCGTGTCTGCCGGCATACTTTATAAATTCATAACCAAGACCCATTACAATCGGCAGAAATGCAATTTTAAGGAGCATCCATAAAACTCGTATTTCTGCAACTGCAGGGAAAATTTTTGAAAGCAGTGTTGATAAAACTATACTCAGAATAAGCATTACAAAAATAAATGATGTACCGCAGCGAGGATGAAATCTGCTGCATTTCTTAACATTTTCAACAGTAAGATCAAGACCTGCCTCGTAACAGGCAATTGATTTGTGTTCAGCACCATGGTACATAAATGTACGCTTAATATCATTCATTCGGCTGACAAGTGCAATATAAACAACAAAAATGATTATTTTCATCACACCCTCAATAGTGCCCTGCCAAGGAGTAAGGGAGCCGTCTGCCAATGCGTTAAGCCTGTTGAATGCAAGCACAGGAAGATAGAAGAAAATAAGAAAAGCAAGTGCAAAGCCGAGTAATGTTGCAATACCCATAAGTATTGTCATAAATTTATCACCGAGCTTATCTGTAATCCACTTTTCAAACTTGTTCATTTCTGCATCCTCGATATCCTCCATACCGGATACCTCAGCAGAATACATAAGCATTTTATAGCCAAGAAGCATTGACTCAAAAAAGCCGACTATTCCTCTTATAAGAGGAAAGCCCCAGAATTTATTTTTATCTTTTAAATGTTTAACCTCGTGGTGCTCAACGCAGATATCACCGTCAGGCTTTCTGACAGCAGTTGCAACACCCTTTGGGCCCTGCATCATTACACCCTCAATAAGAGCCTGTCCGCCCACAGAGGTCTTATGTGTTTTTTTATCACTCATAGCTTAACCCTTCATTTCCATACCCTCATTGATTTCCTCATCAACCGCCTGTAAAGCAATATCCTGCAGCTCATTTTCAGTAAGAGTATTTTCAATAGGAAGGTAAATTGTAACAAGTGTTCCCTTGCCCTCTTCACTGTTGATTTCCAACCGTCCGCCGTGAAGATTGATTATTTCATTTGTAACTGCAAGACCGATACCCGAGCCTCTTACAGAAACATTTGCTTTATAGAACTTATCTTTAACATGGGGCAAATCCTCCTTGCTTATACCGCATCCCTGATCAGCAATTGCAATACTGATAAAGCTTTTGCCCTCGTATTTTGTAAACTGCGCCTTAACAAAAATCTTGCTTGGTGCACGTGAATATTTAAGTGCATTATCAAGAATATTCATAAACACCTGCTTGAGCCTGTTAGCGTCAGCATCTGCAATGGCAGGTACTTCCGGAATACTGTATTTAACCTCAATCTGTTCACGCATGGCACGCTCACGGAATGTAAAAACAGTTTCATCAAGCTCTGCAAAAATATCTGTTTTAGCAAGTTTAAGATTCATCCGACCGCTCTGAAGCCTTGAGAAATCAAGAAGCTCCTCAACAAAGCCCTCAAGTCTGCCTGCCTCCTTAACAATAACCTGCAGACCCTTTTTCGTAATTTCATCAACAGAATCATCCATTCCGAACGTAAGAGTTTCGCCCCAGCCCTTAATTGAAGTAAGCGGTGTTCTCAGCTCATGTGAAATTGTTGAAATAAAATCATTTTTCATTTTATCGGTGGTTGAGATTTCCTCAGCCATTGAATTGATTGAATCACAAAGATTACCGATTTCATCATTATATTTCTTTTCAATTCGTACCGAATAGTCACCCTGTGAAATTTTTTTAGTAGTTTCATTAATCTCTTTAACAGGAATGATAATTGAACGTATAAAGAAAAGATTTGACAGAATTATTATTACAAAAACAATTATCAGACCTATCAGAATAAGAAAAATAAGATTAAATATTTGAGCATCAACCTGCTTAAGTGATGCCATAACACGCACAGCGCCTGCAATATCACCCTGCGGATTTTTTATTATCCGGCATATAGCCATTACCTTTTCGCCTGACTCAAGCTTGCCCACAAACTTACCAACATCCTTTTTATCTGTTAAAGCCTGTGAATAGTCAGGCATACTCTGCTTTTCAATGGCAAAACCGCCTGATGACAGAATAACCTCCCCGTCGCTGTCAATAATCCACGTTGTAGTTTTGTCCTTATAGCTGTAGCTGTCAATAAATTCAGCAGCCGATTGCTCCAGAGAATTGCCTGCCTCAAGATTATTTGTAAAATAACTTACGGCGGTGGTAGACGCACCTGCGCTTAAAATACTTTCAACATTGGCATAATAATGAGATTTAAGTGCAGAAACTGAGATTATAAAAACTATAATAAAAAATAAAGCAACAACACCGATGATGTTAATAAGCCATCTCAGTGTAATGCCCTCAGGTTTACGTATATGTATTTTTGATATACTCGGTTTCTTCATTTTATTAATTGCCCTTAAATTACTGATTATCTGTTATCCACTTATATCCAAGACCCCAGATTGTAACAAGTCTTGTAGGATTTGACGGATTGGCCTCAATCTTCATTCTCAGTCGGCGTATATTAACATCGACAATCTTTTCATCTCCGAAATAGTTCGCCCCCCATACTGTCTTAAGAATTTCAGTTCTTGAGAGAGCAGCATTCGGATTTTTAAAGAAATGCTCTATAATCTGAAATTCAACCTGCGTAAGCTCAATAAGCTCACCATTTTTAGCCAGTGTTCTGTTACGGAGATTAAGCTCAAATTCATCAAGAATTATTGAGTCGCCTGTTGTATCATTTTTTCTGAAGCCTCTTGTCATTTCAACACGGCGGTAAACAGCATCAACTCTTGCCATAAGCTCGCTTGGAGAAAATGGTTTTGTAACATAGTCGTCTGCACCGAACAGCAGACCTGTAACCTTATCCATTTCCTGTGTCTTGGCACTGAGCATAATAATGCCAAGATCAGATGAACGCTTTCTCAGCTCCTTGCAGACAGCAAGACCGTCAATCTCAGGCATCATAATGTCAAGTATAGCCACATCATATGCTGCCTCGTCACTCATAAATTTTTCAAGAGCAACAGCACCATTTTCAGCCTGCTCAACCTCATATCCGCTGCGTGTCAGATTAATTACTATAAATTCTCTGATAGACTCCTCGTCCTCTGCAACTAATACTTTTTTCATAACGTTTCCTCCTATCAATAGGTACTGAACATATTTTTTATATCATCAACTGTTAAATTAATATCAGAATCACTTTTTATACTGCAAAGATAAACCAAGCCCGATTCACTTATAATTTCAGTATAATCACTGTAATCATTGCTGTCACAATCAGTTCTCATAACAGTTATAATGCTTAAAATTTTCTTTTCTCCGTCAGTCAGGCTGAATTCTCTTTTACTGCTGTCATACTCTGCATACACCTTTGAGAAAAGCTTGTCATCAAGAGCTATAAGATACCCGTCGCTTTTAACTGCATATGAATACACTCTGTGTTTAAGAACAGTGCTTTCATATCCGACCCAGCTTTGTGCATCAACACCGTCAGGCAAGCCTGACACGGCTTTGTCAACAGGTATTTCAATTTCACCGTCACCATTTATATCACGGCTTGTTATTGTATTGTCACGTGATGTTTCCGCTGTTTTTCCCGTTGAATAGCTGTAAAAGGGTGAAATAATTGAATCGTAGTAATCTGACCAGCAAATAAGCTCAGTCACCATTGAAGCTCCGTTTGCTCTGAGTGCATCGGCATACACGCTGATACCCTCTTCAGTTTTTCCGCAGGTAATTTTTGAAAATGATATTATTGAGCTGTCAAGCTTTGTTTCTCCTATCAGCTCCTTGCCTCCTGATGAAAAAGAATAAAGCTCTGCCTTCGGTGAATCAGAATAGCTGCCTAAATTGAAAACAAGAAGCTCATTTGAACCATCGTTATTTATATCTGCAGAAATGAATTCACCTGCTGCAACAGAATCCGACATCAGATTAAGCTTTAAGCCTTCATCAGTTGAATACACACAAAGATTTGATGTTGTTGATTTTGTGATAATTCCCCAACAGACAATTATATCCTCCGTACCATCATTGTTAAGGTCACTGAAATCAACGGAATTCACACCGATACCTTCACCAGTGACATTGTCGATAACGCTCCACGAATTTTCATTCTTGCTCAGCACAGCCATATCAACACTGCCGAGATTGTCGTTCTTTTCAAAAAATGCAATAGCCTCATCCTTACCATCACCGTTTAAATCGTGAAGAATGAAGGAGGTTGTGTATTTGCCAGACGAAGGAATTTTTATAGAATATCCGCCCTTTGAATACTCATTAACAGCAGCAAGAATACCTGCATCGTCACCGCTTGGTGAAACGGGTGAAATAAGATCTTCAATGCTTGAAATACGAAATCCACTACAGCCTGTAAAGGTTAAGCATATTATAAATGCAAGTAAAAGAATTTTAACCTTTTTCATATTCACCCTCCTTTACAGTATTCATTTAGTCATATTTATAACATTATAACAGATTTATTTAATAAAATAAATATTTATTTTAAAATAATTACAAATAAATTACATTAGGACGAAAAGCTATTACAAAAAATCCCTTATACAGTCCTGTAAAGAGTGCATAAGGGATTATAGAATTATTAAAATTTATATTCACAAACAAATTCGCCGTCAATTTCAAAAACAGCCTTACCGTCTACAGTATTACTGTCAGAACAGGATATGTATACATCAATTCTGTTATTTATAAGAAAATGATAAATATATTTACCGCTTCCGACATCACCTAAATAGTCACTGTTTGTAAGGGCACAAAACTGCTTTATGTACTCTTCATCAAACCAATAGCCGATATCATAAAGAATTTTCTTTGTATACTCAATTACATCCTCATCACTGAGTCCTGCCAGATATATCAAATATATTTCGTAGTCGCTCATTTTTACATCTGCACTAACAAGGTCAAGACTGCCTTTTAACACATCTGTATTATCAGCCTCATACCACATTGCATTGTCAAAGCATGGAATTATATAATCTGCAAGATTTTCTGTATAGTGAGTATCATCAAAACGAACCGGTATAGCAGTAACGTACTTTTTTGACGGAATAAAATCACTTATTAAGATGCTGAAATCATAGTTGATAAAGCTGTTATATTGCAATACAACAGTATCAACAAACATATCCTTGCTCTTATAACCTTCAGAATC
>DBFOUY010000187.1:0-2927 GCA_048365975.1 Eubacterium sp. | reverse complement strand
TGATAATGATAGGTATTAAAACCTCAGATAATGTTGTGTTCCTTGCAGATTCACTTTTCAGCGAGGAAACAATAAGCAAATATCATTTGTTTTTTATTTATGATGTGGGTGCTTATCTTGAAACACTTGATATGCTTGAAAAAATGGATGGTGCTGTTTATATTCCGTCACACTGCGAAGCGACTGGAAATATTAAATCATTAATTGAGCTTAACAGAAATAAGATTAATGAAATAGCTGAATTTATATTTAATGTATGTGAAAAACCGGTTACTTTTGAGGATGTACTTAAGCAAGTGTTTGATAAGTATTCACTTGTAATGAACACAAATCAGTATGTTTTAATCGGCAGCACAATCAGGTCATACTTATCATATATCTGTGATAACGGCAGAATCGAGTACTATTTTGATGATAACAGAATGCTCTGGAAGCAGATGAATTAATTTTGAAAGAGATAATTTATGAATTTAAAAAGATTTAGAAAAAGAACAGAATATAATGCTGAAAAGCAGAACAAGGAAACAAACTTTGCACACCTTAATAAGCATTACTGCCAAAAAAATCAAACAGTTATTGCCGGTGATTCAATCACTGAAATCTGCAATATGGAGCTTTATAGTGAATATGAAAGCAGAAATTCCATTGCTGTATATAACCGTGGCATCAGCGGTGATACAAGCGACAGACTGCTTGAACGTCTGCAGAGCAATGTGCTGTGTCTTATGCCGAAAAATGTTGTTTATTTAATCGGAACAAATGATATAAGTGTTGGTGCAGACGAAAATTATATTTTCAATAATATTGAGGAAATTATCTGCAAAACACGTGATTTCTGCCCTGATACAAAAATAATTCTTTTAAAGGTTTTTCCTGTTGACAGCAAAAACAAGCGTTTTGCAAAAAAGAAAAATGCTGTTATTAAAAGGCTTAATGATAAGCTTGATTTGTTTGAAAAAAGATATGGTGTTACTGTTCTTGATTTAACAGAAAAATTGTCTGACAGTAACGGAATGCTTGACAGCAAGTATACATATGACGGCTTGCATCCTAATGTATTTGGCTTTGAAATTGAAACAGCAGAGATTATAAAGCATCTTGAAATAAAATAATTTAATGGTTTTATGGGCGGATATACTCCGCCTTTAAAAATATTTATTGCCTTTTTTGTATTAAGTGTGTAAAATATATTAGATATATTTTAAGGGGTGTAGTGTGAAAAATCACACTATCACCGATTACCCAGTTGTGGTACCCAAAATTCATTAATGCTTTGCATATGAATTTTGACCACTGCCAGTTCTTATTGCGTCCTTTATCTCGCACTGCGAGCGGTTGCAAACGAACCCTCAAAATTTGCCTGTGGCATAATTTTGAGATGACTAAATTCCCATTATACGCCTTGTCCGGCTACAGCAAGCGTATATGAATTTTTAATTAACTTTATGTAGCCGGAAAGGCTATGGGAATTAATATGGTTTATAATAATGTGCTTGATGCCATAGGTCATACACCTATGGTCAGATTAAATAAAATGGTTGATGATGATTCGGCAGATATACTTGTTAAGTTTGAGGGTCTTAATGTTGGCGGTTCAATCAAAACAAGAACTGCATATAATATGATTTGCGATGCTGAGTCAAAGGGTCTTATCAATGAAAATACAATTATTGTTGAGCCTACAAGCGGTAATCAGGGCATAGGTCTTGCGTTAGTCGGTGCTGTGAGGGGATATAAGACAGTAATCATTATGCCTGATTCTGTGTCACGTGAAAGAAGAATGCTTGTTGAGCACTATGGTGCAAAGGTTATCTTAATTCACGATGCAGGCAATATCGGTGATTGTATTGAGGAATGTCTGGCAACTGCAGTCAGAATGAGGGAGGAGGACCCTAATGTCTATATTCCTCAGCAGTTTGAAAACCCTGCTAATCCTATGGTGCATCGCCACCATACAGGGCTTGAGATATTAGAGCAGGTTGCAGGTCCTATTGACGGCTTCTGCTCAGGTATCGGCACAGGCGGAACAATAACAGGCATAGGCGAGGTGCTTAAGGCACAGAATCCTCAGATTACAATCTGGGCTGTTGAGCCTGAAAATGCTGCAATTCTTGCAGGTGGCACAGTCGGCACTCATAATCAGATGGGTATCGGTGACGGCGTTATACCTGATATTCTTAATCAGAAAATTTATGAGGATATTTGCATTATAACCGACGAGGAGGCTATTCAGACCTCAAAGGACCTTGCAAGGCTTGAGGGTATTATGTGCGGTATCAGCAGCGGAACAAATGTTGCGGCAGCAAAAAAGCTTGCAAAAAAGCTCGGCAAGGGCAAAACCGTTGTTACTGTTCTTCCTGATACTGCAGAGAGATATTTTTCAACTCCTCTTTTTGAGAATGACTGATTATAGGTAAATGAAATGATTTTAAGAACACCATCCTTTTATAAGGATTTTAAATGCATTGCAGGCGACTGTCCTGATTCCTGCTGTCAGGGCTGGGAGGTTGATGCTGACAATGCTTCTCTCGATTACTATAAAACACTGACTGGTGATATTAAAGCCAGAATTGACAGCGTTCTTGATAAGGATGAATTTGGCAATACAATATTCGGACTTGCCGACAAAAAACGCTGTCCGTTTCTGAATAACGAAAATCTTTGCGATATGCACATTGCAATTGGCGGTGAGCACACACCCTACACCTGCCGTATGTTCCCTCGCTTTATAAACGATTTCGGCGGCACACGTGAAATGGGTGTTTCATTCTCATGCCCTGTTGCAAGTGATATGATGTGGGAATTGACAGAGCCTATGAGCTTTGTTGATGAGGTTAATGACCTTCCGCCTGAGCTTAATGAGATTGATGCACAAACATATTTTTATCTGACAAAGGCAAGAAAAAAAGCCTTTGAAATTGTTGCAG
>DBFOUY010000186.1:0-24425 GCA_048365975.1 Eubacterium sp. | reverse complement strand
CGTTGGAGGAGGTAAAGGAATGTATTAGATTCATTGAAAGAGAAACAGGTGAAACCTTTGACTGGGATGCCTTCTTCTCTGCAATGAGAGAATATAATAAGCAGCTTGATTATGAAATTCAGAAATGGGATGTTAACAAAACAGACTACCCACAGATGACAGGTGCTACCTTCTGGCTTTACCGTCTTTTCTATTTTCATATTTCAGGCGGAATGGATAAGCGTTTTCTTAAAATTGACAAAAAGGTCAATAAGATAATGATGAAAGCGTATGAGAATAAAGTTGCCTGCTCAAAGGAAATGCGTCACAGAGCAATTGTCTGGTCCTGCCCTGCAAACTATTATACAAGCCTTGCTAACTGGCTTGAAAACTGCTGGGGTGTCAATGTTGTAATGGATATGGAAACAATGATTTCTTATATCAAATATGATACAGAGGACAAGGAAAAGGCTCTCGGAACTTATGCTAAAACTCTTCAGCGAACAACTATGAGAAAGCATACTAAGGGTGGTTATCAAAATGTTGTTGACGAGCTTTGGAGAATAGTCGAGGAATACAATGCAGATATGGTTATTATGTATGACCAGATTTCTTGCAAGGGTATGGACGGACTTATCGGTATATTTGATGACCAGGCAAGAGAAAGAGGTATTCACTTTATATGGGTGCCTCAGGACCTTATGGACCCACGCACAATTTCACGACGTGATATGCGTGAGAATATTAACAAGTATATGACAACAGTTCTTCAGGAGGAGCCTGTTGATCCGACATTAGTTGATTTTGATGATACATTAGCATGGTAATGAAAGGTAGGAAATACATATATGAAATATTTTGGCGGTTGTGATGTAGGTTCAACCTACACAAAATGTGTTATTCTTGATGAAAACGGCAGGATTGCGGCAGATGTAACTAACAGAAGTAAAATCAACCCTGTTCAGTCTGCTGAAATTGCAATGGCAGATGCTGTTGCAAAGGTTAATGATTTGAAGTCACCTGAGGATCTGACATATCTTATCGGTACAGGCTACGGAAGAAATAAGGTTCCTTTTGCTGATGAGAATATTTCTGAAATAAGCTGTCACGCAATGGGTGTTCACGTAACTAACCCAAGTGTAAAGGCAATTATTGACATCGGCGGTCAGGACGTTAAGGGCATTGCTATTGATACAGACGGCACAGTAAAGAACTTTGCTATGAATGATAAGTGTGCAGCAGGCACAGGCAGATTTTTTGAAGCAATGGCTAATGCTTTTGAAATGACACTCCCTGAATTTTCAAAGCTTTCGCTCAATGCTAAAAATACAATTCCTATTACTGCACAGTGCACAGTTTTTGCCGAGAGTGAGGTAATATCACTTGTCGGTGAGGGTAAGCCTATGGACGAAATAGCTGCAGGTATTCAGCTTGCTGTTGCTAAGCGCTGCTTTGTAATGGCTAAAAAAGCAGGTGCGACAGACAGCATTACTCTTACAGGCGGATGTGCAAAAAATGACGGCTTAAAGCAGGCAATTGAAAAGGTGCTTAAAATAAAGGTTGTTAATCTTTCAACTGACCCACAGCTTATGGGGGCACTCGGTGCTGCTGAATACGCAAGACAAAAAGGTCTTGCAAAGAACAGATAAGGAGATAATTATGAAATTTTTCAAGGCTATAGGAGCACTCTTTGCTGTGATTCTGGGACTTTTCGGTATCACCTTTGCTGCCTACTGGTTTAATCTTGATATGAAGCTTGTCAGAAAGATTTATGATAAGCTCCAGCCTCATTATGATAATCTTGAAAAGGACAGAAAGCTTTAATGAATTTTTTTGATGATTTGCTTAAGGATGTTGAAGACTATATTTCGGACTTCGACAGAAAAGTCTGTCAGACAGGCAGAGCGTGGGAGGACGTCGGCAGAAACGAGGTTGTTTTGCAGCGTGATTCTCAATATGAGCTTGACGGTGTAGGCTTTAATATTGTAACATCAGCAGATATAGGTGAGGATGAAATCATTATAATAGGTGACGATTTGAATGAAATTACATCTGACCGCAAATTTGCGAGAATATCTTTAATTCAGATTAATGATGTTGATGATGAGCAGAAAGCCTATAATCTCATAAAAAAAATTGAGTATGCAAAATATCATTATTATCCTAAGGGATTTATGATAAGGACCTCCTCAAGCTCACATAATGAAATTGTCAGAGTGTCAAAAAGTGCTCTTTCAAAAGGTCTTTCTTTTGAGGGAGTGGGCAATATCCTTATTAATAAATATAAAGCAATTGATGCAGTCTGTGCAGTGAAATTAATCTATATTACCGACAATGGTGCAGATTATGACTGGCTTGAAAAGCTTGCAAAGCACAACTACGATATTGCAGAAACTCTTAATCATGTTATGAATAATGTGAATTTTGATTGTAATACCTGCAATCTCAAAGCAATCTGTGATGAGGTTGAAGGTATGAAAGAGCTTCATTTTAAAAATTCGATGAAATAATATAAAGCACTTTTCTTATGTAATCAGCATAAGAAAAGTGCTTTTGTCATTTTATTCAGATTTTTCAAACTGGTCTTTGCCTACAAAGCAGAGAGGGCACTCAAAATCGTCAGGTACATCCTCCCACTTTGTGCCCGGGTTAATTCCGCCTTCAGGGTATCCCTTTTCCTCGTCATATTCCCAGCCGCATATTTCGCATACGTATACCATAATAACATCTCCTTATCTTATTTTATGGTATTAATATTTACAGCAAAATCCATTTTATTCTCTTTGTGAAATATTTATCAGAAATTTAAATTTACTGTTGACAAAACTGTTTTAGCCGTTTATACTGTATATAAACAGTAGAAAGAGAGGCGAACTAATGTTTATAGCTATAGATAATAAAAGCGGAATACCGATTTATGAACAGATTTACAGTCAGATTAAGAACCAGATAATAAGCTCGTCAATCGGTGAAAATGAGATGCTTCCGTCAATACGCTCGCTTGCAAAAGATTTGCGTATCAGTGTTATAACTACCAAGCGTGCCTATGATGAGCTTGAGCATGATGGATTTATTTACACAGTAGCAGGTAAGGGATGCTTCGTAGCTCAAAAGAATACCGAGCTTCTGCGTGAGGAAAATCTGAAGAATATCGAATATCATATTGAAGAAATATTAAAGCTTTCATCAAGCTGCAATCTTACAACAGATGATGTTATTGAGATGATTAGAATTATGGAGGAAAAATGATGAATGCAATTGAAATAAAGAATTTGTGTAAATCCTATAAGGATTTTGAAATAAATAATCTTAATTTAACTCTGCCCGGCGGATATATTATGGGGCTTGTGGGTGAAAATGGTGCTGGCAAAAGCACAACCATAAAGCTTATACTTAATATGGTGCAAAAGGACAGCGGTTCAATCACTGTTCTTGGCAGAGATAACGGTGATAATTTTGAACTTACAAAAGAGGATATTGGTGTTGTTCTTGATGAGGTCGGCTTCAGTTTTTATTTTACCGCAAGGGACATAGATAAAATAATGTCGCATACCTATAAAAACTGGAGCAGTGAGCAGTTTTATGCTTATCTTAAAAGACTTTCTTTGCCTGACAATAAAAAATTCAAGGATTTATCACGAGGTATGAAAATGAAACTTGGCATCGCAGCGGCTCTTTCACACGATGCAAAGCTACTCATTCTTGACGAGGCAACAAACGGTCTTGACCCTGTTGTGCGTGATGAGGTAACTGATTTGTTTATGGAGTTTACAAGAGATGAAAGCCACTCAATACTGATTTCATCTCATATCGTTTCTGACCTTGAAAAAATCTGCGATTACATTGCATTCATGCATAAGGGAAAGATTATTCTGTGTGAGGAAAAGGATAAACTCAGAGAGGATTATGCAGTTATAAGCTGCACAGAGCAGCAGCTCAGCGAGCTTAATGAGTCAGCTGTTATGGGTGCAAGGAAAAATGCTTATGGTGTAACTGCAGCAGTCAGAAGAAACGCAATACCATCAGGCTTTGCTGCATCATCCATAACTGTTGAGGAGCTTTTTGTATTTATGTTAAAGGGGGAAAAATAAATGAAGGGTCTTTTGATTAAGGATTTTTATTTGATTATAAAAACCTGCAGAATGTATTTTTTAATGATTTTAGCATTTTTCGTTGTTGCTGTTTTAGTTCCGGAAAGAAGTGCTATTTATATTTATTGCGTAATTTTTATGGGAATGCTTTCACATAGTCTGCTTGCTATTGAAGAACGTGACGGGTCAGATAAGTATTATCTTATTTGCCCTGTTTCAAGAAAACAAATAGTTGCTGAAAAGTATATTCTCTCTTCAATTCTTATAGCTGTTATATCAATAGTGATTGCAGTTCTTGAGTTTATTAAGAAAACAGATATAGCTGAAATAGCGGTTATTATATCTATTGCAGTTTCAGTTGGAATAGTATTTCCTTCTATAAGTATGCCGATTATGTTCAAATACGGTTATGCCAAGGGTAAAATTGTTTTTATGTGTATGGGCGGAGCAATAGGTTTATGCGGTGCATTTTTAATAAATTCAACAAACTTTTTTTCAGATATTCTGGCACAGGTGATTAATGGCTTTCTGCCATTGATTTTAATTGCCGTTGCTGTCCTGATTTTTGTATTATCATGCCTGCTTTCTGTCAGGTTATATCAGAAGCGTGAATTTTAAAAACTGAATAGTTTAAAAGCCTTGCAGTTCAAAAAAAGACTGCGAGGCTTTGTTTTTATATATTCTTATTGAATTGGTGTACGTGTTATCTCTTTATAACATCAAGCACCTTGAATACAATTCCTGACAAGCCAAACCACGCTATTGAAAAGGGCAGACATATCTGACCCAAAAAGTTCAGCGGAACACGTGAATAATCCCACACCTTTTCATCAAGCAGAATATTGAACACAACGCCGAAAAGCAGCTCAATTCCTGTAATTATAAGCATACCGATGAGGCATTTTAACCAGAAATTAAGCTGATAGTTTCTGCTGATAAAATAGAATGTGCTCATCACGATTGCTCCCGCAAAAAACATTGAGTAATGAGTTCTTCCTCTGTAAAGTATTTCGATAAGACAGTAGCCGAAGCCGCCGATAAGTGCGGCAAAAAAATATTGTAAAAATGTTCTCATATTTGTATTATTATCTTTTTTATGTTAAAATACTCATAGCAAAATAAGGTCGGTGAACATATGAATTTATCAGACAGTTCAAAAAAATTAATTAATTTAATAAGCAGTAATGGTTATGAGGCTTATGCAGTGGGCGGCTGTGTGCGTGATTTTCTTATGCAAAGACAGTGTGATGATATAGATATTACTACATCTGCAAAGCCTGATGAGCTTGAAAAAATACTGCGTGATAATAATATAAGATATATTGAAACGGGTATTAAGCACGGCACTGTTACAGTTGTTATGGAGGATGGTTCTGTTTTTGAGGTCACAACCTTCAGAACCGAGGGTTTATATTCCGACAGCCGTCACCCTGAAAATGTTACCTTTGTCAGTGATGTCAATGAGGATCTGGCAAGGCGTGATTTCACAATCAATGCAATTGCCTATAATGATGAAAAAGGCTTTGCGGACCCGTATGACGGACAGGGTGATATTAAATTAAAAATAATAAGAGCGGTAGGAGATGCCGATACAAGGTTTAAAGAGGATGCACTGCGTATAATGCGTGCTGTCCGCTTTGCGTCAGTTCTTGGCTTTGATATTGAGGAAAAAACAAAAAAAGCTATTTTTGATAATAAAGAGCTTTTAAAAAATATATCTGCCGAAAGAATTTATACAGAGCTTTCAAAGCTTCTTATGGGCAGTAATGTTTATAATGTTCTTGTTGAATACAGGGATATTATTGCAGTAGTGATTCCTGAGCTTGAGCCGATTTTCAATGTTGAGCAGAACACAAAGTGGCATATTTATGATGTGTGGCATCATACTGCAAAATCAGTTGAGCAGGCACCGAATGATTTGGCACTGCGCTATACAATGCTTCTGCACGATATAGGCAAGGCGTACACTAAAACCACCGATGAAAACGGTACTGACCACTTTAAGGGTCATCAGATAATAAGTGGAGAGCATTCTCTTACAGCTTTAAAAAGGCTTAAAGCACCTAATGAGGTTCTTGACCGTGCAATGGCTGTTATTCCTATTCACGATATGCATATAGGAATTGAAGATAAAAAAATTAAAAAATGGCTCTCAAAGCTTGGCGAAAATACCCTGCGTGATCTGATTGCAGTCAAACGCTCTGATAAGCTTGCACAAAATCCTGAAATGATTGCCGAAGAATTAAATCGTCTTAATATTACCGAGGAAAAGCTTAATGCCATAATTGCAGCGGGTGATCCTTTCGAGATAAAGGCTCTGGCTGTCAATGGTAATGATATAATGGCTTCAGGCTATAAGGGCAGGGAAATCGGCATTGTTCTGGATACAGTTCTTGAAAAAGTGATTGACGGTGAATTGAAAAATGAAAGAGAAAGTATAGTTCGTTTTTTAGATGGCTTTAAACTTTAACCGAATTGTAAAGCTTTAGCGGTTGCTATAAGTTTATAATTATGTTATAATTTTAACAATGAGTATTATAATGCTTTATAATATGCTTTAGTCATATATTTTAAAGGAGGAAATTATGAGTAAAGAACAAAAAGCTATGGCGTTTGTCAATATGTACGGCGTGCTTGCAGCTCTTGAAAATCTCTGTGAGATTGACAGCGAGGCAAAGGCAGTCTGTGCAGCACTGAAAAAGCCTGTTTCAATCTGTTTTGATGTAAACGGGGGACCCTGCTGTACATTCCATTTCAGCAGCTCAGGCTGTAAAATGAGTGAGGGCAGCTATGGCTGTACCTGTAAAATGAGCTTTTCATCACCTGAAAAGTTTAATGCGCTGATTGATGACAGCAAGCCCGGTATTCCTACCAAAAATATCCCTCAGGTGCTTTCATTCCTGCTTGGACCATTCACAAAGCTGACTGACAGACTTGTTAAGCTTCTCAGACCAAGCGAGGCGGATTTGAAGAACAGGGCATTTTTTGAGGAGTCAACAATTCTTACATTCTATACAATTGCAGGTGCTATATCAGCTCTTGCTAATTCCGACTCTGTATCACAGCAGTCTGCACTTTATACCGTTGACGGCGATGTTTCAATCGGTATTACCGATGTTTGCTATGCTACTCTCAGAGTACGCAATCATAGTTTCCAGACTATTAAAGAAAAACCCGATACTCCAAGGGCAGTTATGGAGTTTAAAACTATCGACCTTGCCTATGGTCTTTTCACAGGCACAGCATCAACAATGGCTGAGCTTTGTGCAGGCAATATTTATATGGCAGGTATGATTTCAATGGTTGACAATATTAACAGAATTCTTGACAGAGTTGCTGTTTATCTTGGTTAAGGAGGTAATGCATAATGAGTAAATTCCCTGAATATAAGCACGAAAAATCACAGGAGTGGTTCAGCCGTGCACTGAATGCAATCCCCTCCGGTGTATATGGTCATCTCGGTCCGTCAGAGGGTCTGTTTTTACCGATTACAAAATGGCCTTTGATGTCACAGAAAGCTAAGGGTACATATTTTTGGGATGTTGACGGCAATAAATATCTTGACCTTATGTGTGCATACGGTCCTAATGTTCTCGGCTACTGCGATGATGATGTTGATGCTGCCGCTATGGAACAGCTTAAAACAGGCAACTGCACAACATCTCCGTCATACAAAATGGTTGAGTGTGCTGAGCTGCTTAAGGACACTGTTGCTATGGCTGATTGGGCATTCTTTATGAAAAACGGCTCAGATGCTACAACCTTCAGCGTAATGTGTGCAAGAGCACATACAGGCAAGAAAAAGATGATGTTCTTCAAGGGCTACTATCACGGTGATTTCCAGTGGGCACAGAAAATTGACTACCCCGGTATTTTGCCTGAAGAGGTTGAGAATAACATCGTTGTTCCTTGGTTTGACATTGATGCTATGCAGGCTGCTTATGATGCCTGCGGCGGTGATGTAGCAGGTCTTATCGCGCAGCCCTATGACCATGGCAATTTCAAGGATAACGAATGTGCCACAAAAGAGCAGTGGGCAAATGTTCGTAAGTTCTGTGACGATCACGGAATGGTGCTTATTATAGACGACGTAAGAACAGGCTTCAGACTTGACATTGAGGGCTCTGACCATTACTATGGCTTCAAGGCTGATTTAATCTGCTTCTGTAAGGCACTTGCTAATGGTTATAATATGTCTGCTGTATGCGGTCAGGAGCATATGAAGAACACAGCTTCATCAGTTGTTTACACGGGTTCATACTGGATGAGTGCAGAGCCTTTTGCCGCTTGTCTTGCTTGTATTCCTAAAATGAAAAGGCTTGATATTCCTACTATGTTCAGAGAAAAGGGTATAAAACTTACAGAGGGATTTAAAGCAGCGGGTAAAGAGCACGGCTTTAATCTTGTTGTTTCAGGTGAGCCTGCACTGTTCTATTTAAGAATAGCTAATGATGACAGCCTTATGCTTCATCAGGAGTGGATTGCAGAATGTGTATCAAGGGGTCTTTTCCTTGCATCACACCATAATCACTTTATCAATGCTGCTTTGACTGATGAGGATATTAAGCTCGCTATTGATATTGCAGAGGATGCTTTCGGAGTTGTTGCCGCAAATCATCCTGAATTACCTTTAAAATAAAAGCATAATTATTTAATTATATAAGGGGGAAATTTTATGCCAGCTAATTTCAAGCCATTTGATAAGAATGAATGGCTACGCCTTGAAAAAAAGGCTGATGAGCTCAGAAGAATGACTATCCAGACTGCTGTCTGGGGCGGTTCAGGTCACCTTGGCGGTTCAATGAGTGCTATGGATGCTATGACTATTCTTTATCACCGCTTTATGAAGGTTGATGTTAAAGAGCCGAATATGGCAGACCGTGACAGATTTATTCTTTCAAAGGGTCACTGTGCGGTAGGCTATGCACCGCTTCTTGTTGACTATGGCTTTATGCCTGTTGATGAGCTTAAGATATTCAACCTCACAGGTGCTAAAATCGGTATGCACCTTGATTGCAACAAGGTTGTTGGTGTTGACTGTTCAACAGGCTCACTGGGTCATGGTATTTCACTTGCTGTCGGCTTTGCATTAGCAGGCAGAGTTAACGGCATTGATTATATGAACTATGTCCTCACAGGCGACGGCGAGCTTAATGAGGGCTCAAACTGGGAGGCTGCTATGAGTGCTGCTCAGTTCAAGCTTTCAAATGTTGTAGTTCTTGCTGACCTTAATAAATGTATGATTGACGGCAGGGTTGACGATGAAATGAAGGTTGAGCCTGTTGATAAAAAGTTTGAGGCATTCGGCTTTAATGTAATCCGTGTTGACGGTCACAATTTCAAAGAGCTTAATGACGCTATTGAGGCTGCCATTAAAAATCATCAGGAGGGCGGAGATAAGCCAACCGCAATCTGTATGGATACATACAAGGGCGAGGGTGTTGACTTTATGAAGGATAACTACCTTTGGCACTATGGCTCACTTGATGAGGAAATGGTTAAGAATGCTTATGCAAGTCTTGATAAGTATTATAAAGAACGCTGCGACAGAGCAGAGAAGGAGGCGTAAGCTATGGCTGGAATGACATATACAATGACTGATACCACTAAGCTTTCAACTGCTGAGTGTTATGGTATTGCACTTTGTGAGCTTGGTGAAGAGCATAAGGATGTTGTTGCCCTTACTGCCGACCTTGCAAAGTCAACTAAAATCGGTATGTTCGGTGAGCATTTCCCTGACAGATTTTTCAATGTGGGTATTGCTGAGCAGAATTTGTTCGGCGTAGCAGCAGGTATGGCTAAGAATGGACTTGTTCCTTTTGCATCTACATTTGCTATTTTCACCGCAGCAAGAGCACTTGATCAGATTCATACAGACATCTGCTATCAGAATGTTCCTGTTAAAATCATTGCTACTCACGCAGGTACTTCTTTCGGTCAGGCAGGCTCAACTCACCATTCACTTATTGATATGGCTTGTATGAGAGCACTCCCTAATATGACAGTTATCTGCCCTTGTGACGGCAGTGAAACATATCACGCAGTTAAGGCTGCATATGATATTGAAGGTCCTGTTTATATACGTATAAACCGTGGCTTTGACCAGGTTATCTATAAAAATATTGATGATTGTAAATTTGAGTGGAATAAGGCCACTCTTATGAATGATGGTACTGATATTACAGTAATCGCCTGCGGTTCCTGCGTGTTTGAGGCTATGCAGGCTGCACGTATGGCTGAGGCTGATGCAGGACTTAAGGTGCGTGTGCTTAATATGCATACAATCAAGCCTGTTGATGAGGAGGCTGTTCTTTCAGCGATTATGGATACCCGCAGAATTATCACAGTTGAGGACCACGAGGTTATGGGCGGTCTTGGCTCAGCAGTTGCTGAGGTTGTTGCTAAGTCAGGCAAGGCTTGTGCTTTCAAAATGCTCGGTCATCAGAATGCATTTTCAACTATCGGTCTGCAGGAGGATTTACTTGCTATGGCTAAAATTGATGCTAATGGTATCAACGAGGCTATTGCTGAAATGATGCACGCTGACTTTGAGGCTGACGATGCGTGGGATGACGAGTTTTAAGGAGTAATCATATGGCAAGTAATGAAACAAGATACACCAATAAGGTGTTTATGGCAGGAGCTTTACCGCTTCTGAAAACCATTGCCACAGATGTGCCTGAGCTGAAGAAAAAGTTTGAGGGCGTGAATGCCATCTATCAGGTTTCAGCAAAGGTTAATGCCGAGGATAAGGAAGCTGTTCATTTTATTGTTGAAAATGGTGAATGGTCAGTTAAGCTCGGTGAATATCTCGGTCAGAGTAAAATTGACGGTGAGCTTGCTTTTTCCTCTATGGAAAAAATGAATGCCTTTATGAAAGGCGATATGTCTAAGCTCCCTAAAATGAAAATCAAGTCCTTCGGCAAGTTTATGAAGTTTATGATGGTGCTCTTAAAGATGTCATCACTTCTTAATATTAAAACTCCGCCTGAGGATGACGAGGAGCTTTCTCTCCTTCTTTGCAAGCTGTATTTCTATCTGCTTTCATCAGGTATCTCTCAGCTTAATAAAATGGGTCATCCTGCTGTGCACGAGTGGGCGCTAAAAAGCCCTGACAGATGTTATCAGTGGGCTGTTGAGGGTCATCCTGAATGTACTGCTTATATGCGTGTCAAGGCAGGTAAAACACGAGCAGGCAGGGGAGAGTATAAAAGGTCAAAGCCGTTTTTCTGTATGAAATTTGATTGTGCAACCTCTGCACTGAAAATTCTTCTCGGTACAGGTGATATGTTCCAGATGACTGCTGACAGCCAGCTTATTATGGAGGGTGCTCCTGAGTTTGGTGTTCAGATAGGTGACTTTATGATGATGGTCGGCGATCTGGCAAAATAATATAATGTGAAAAACCTTGCTTTACTTTACAGTAAAGCAAGGTTTTTCACATTATTGATACAGGATGAATAGTGTGCTCCTCAAATGGATTGAAATGCGACAGACTCTTGTCGCATAGAGCAGTGCCCTTTTGTATACAGTAATTTCCATATCGGTCTTTAAGCTTATCAACAGCCTTTTCAAGGCTTTCAAGCTTTTCTCTTCGCTCAACGGTTTTGCCTAAATCAAATTGAGGCACCATATCATAATCAAAATCAGTAACATTGAGTCCTATACTTCTTATAGGCTTTTCCCAATCATAATTTGCAGTGAAAAGTTCCATAGCATATTTTATAAATTCGTTGCTTACACTTGTGGGGCAGGGCATCTTGCATTGCCGTGTAAAGGTTTCAAGCTCATTTGTCCTTACTGAAATAGCAAGCGTAACTCCCTTTAAATCGTGCTTTCGCATTCGTCTTGAAACACTTTCTGCCAGCACAGTGAAAACCACCTTGACATCATCATTGTTTATTAAATCTCTTGGAGTTGTTGTAGAGTTGCCTATACTCTTTATTTCTCTTGAAAGCTCTTTGTGTCTTACAGGCGAGCAATCCTCTCCGCAGGCATAGCGGTGCAGTGTATCGCCGTTTTTACCGAAAGTGCTCTTTAAAAATTTAACATCTGCATTAGCTAAATCACCTATGGTATAAATGCCGTAGTAGTTAAGCTTTTTTGTGGTGGCAGGTCCTATCATCATCATATCACTGCAGGGCAGCTTCCACACAATATCCTTATAATTGTCCTTGTTTATAACTGTTATTGCATCAGGCTTTTTATAATCTGAGCCGAGCTTTGCAAATATTTTGTTAAAGCTTACCCCTATGCTCACGGTTATTCCAATTTCATTTTTTACTCTTTCACGTATTTCCTCGGCAATTTCCTCACCGCTTTTAAACCAGTCGCCTGTTACATCAATCCAGCATTCATCAAGACCAAATGGCTCAATCAGATCGGTGTAATCCTCAATGATTTTTCTGACTCGCTGTGAAAATTCAACGTAAAGAGGGAAATTCGGCGGAACAATTATTAAATCGGGACATTTCTGTCTTGCTTTCCATAAAGGCTCGCCTACAACTAATCCGTATTTTGATGCAATTTCATTTTTAGTTAAAATTATTCCGTGTCTTGATTTTTCACTGCCTCCGACAGCAACAGGTTTATCTCTTAGCTCAGGGTGCAGATAGCATTCAACGCTGGCATAGAATTTATTGCAGTCAATATGTAAAATCTGTTTTTCCAAATTAATCACTCCAAAGACAAACGTTTGTATCAATTATAGGACGAATGTTTGTTTTTGTCAATGTGAAATTATGGAAAAATGAATTATTTTATATAAATTATTGCAAAAAACAAACTCCGAAAATTATTTTTTCGGAGTTTGTTTTTTTGGACAATCGCTATTACAGCAGAATTTTTTTATATTTGTATTACCTTTAAATTCAAGCTCAATGGGAGTTATGCCGAGCTCCTTTAAATACTTGACTGCATTGTTATAAATTCTTTTATTCTGAAATACCTCAGGTGAATGAGCGTCAAAGCCTATAACAACATCATTGCCTGTCTGTGCTGCAATTTTCCAGAATCTTTTGTCAGGATAATTCCTTTTCTGTGAAAAGCCTAAAAGATTAAATTCAACAGGGTATCCAAGCTCTTTCAGCTTCTGGCAGAAATAGGTCATTTTCTCAATATAGACTTCGTCACTGCCTGTGTATCTGAACAAATCAGGATGAGCGATATACAGAAATTTGCCTGTTGCCATTCCCTCAATTGCCTGATCAATATATTTGTCGAAAAGTGTTATATTGTCTGTGGGATTACCGCTGTAAAAAGCATATGGTTCATATTCATTGTCAGTGAAATGCTGACCTAAAATAAAATACTCTGCACCGCATTCCTCAAGCCATTTTACATTTTCATCAAAAAGCTGTGGAAAAAACTCAAACTCAAATCCTATATGGATTTTAATTTTATCTTCATACTCCTCTCTGAGCAGATTTATTGAGTTGATATAGTCCTCTACATCCTCAGGGAACATTCTGTAAGTAGAATAGTAATCCTTTATGGGGAATATCATCGGTGCGTGGTCTGAAAAGCCAAGCTCGGTTATTCCTGCCTTTATTGCTTTTGTTACATAATCTCTGTCCTTACCGTATGCGTGTCTGCATCTGGTTGTGTGTGTATGATAATTTTTCATATTAATATTATAACCCCATTACAAATCTTAATCAACAGTACTTATAATTTTTTTTATTTAAAAATTTGAAATAAAAACCTCAGGAATAAAATTGTTCCTGAGGTTTTTATTGGGATTTAGTATTCTATTTCGCCTGTATAAACAAGATTGCAGTCGCCTGTGAGTGTAACCTTTTCATCGGTATAGTTAACGATTAAATCGCCGCCCTTGACCTTAACGATTATATTTTCCCCCTTGTGACAGTAGCCGTTTTCAACTGCACATATAACTGCAGCGCAAGCACCTGTTCCGCAGGCAAGTGTTTCGCCGTTTCCTCTTTCCCACACTCTCATTTTAAGGGTGTTTGAATTAACTACTCTGACAAATTCTGTGTTAATCCTTTCAGGGAAGATAGATGAGGTTTCAAACTGCGGTCCAATTTTTGCAACGTCAACCTTGTCAACATTATCAACAAATACAACACAGTGCGGATTACCTACTGCGCAGCAGTTTATATTAACCTCATCACCATTGATTTCAACAGCTCGGTTTATAATGCTGTCGCCGTCAAGCAGTGCAGGAATACATTCAGGCTTAAGCTCAGCCTTGCCCATATCAACTGTTACTGATGATACTTTGCCGTTTCTTGTGTAAAGTGAAAGATGTCTGACACCTGCAGCGGTTTCAATATCAATCTCTGTTTTATCAACAATTTTGTTGTCATAAAGGTATTTGCCGACACATCTGATTGAGTTGCCTGCCATTTTGCCCTCAGACCCGTCAATGTTGAATATACGCATTTTAGCATCTGCAACAGTACTTTTTTCAATCAGTACAATGCCGTCACCGCCGATACCCTTGTGTCTGTCGCTGAATTCAATTGCAAAGCTTTCAGGACAGGTGATTATTCCGCATTGATTGTTGAAGAAAATGTAGTCGTCGCAGCAGCCCTCCATTTTTGAGAATTTAAGAGTGCCTTTGCTTTCTCTCATATTGTTAATGTCTACAAGCTCTGTATTTGTCTGCTTGTAGCGTGATGCAATAATATCTGCAACTGCATTAGCAGTGTCAAGTGATGTGATTGTTGCAATGCCGAGCTGATTAGCTCTGTTATGGAGTCTGATATAATCTGCAATGGATTTTTTATCGCTCTTGCCTGTGTAAACAATATAGTCAAGCTGTCCGCTTTCAACTAAATCCATTATTGAATTGTCGTCACGCAGCTTGTTGACAACAGATACCTCTATGCCAAGGCTTTCAATTGCTTTGGCAGTCTGTGGTGTTGCCCATATTTTTGCACCGAGGTCATCAAGCTTTTTAGCAAGATTAACTATTTCAAAGCGGTCCTGCTTAGTTACGGTAATAAGCACGCCGTGATTATCCTTGCGGTGGAAATCTGTCTTGAAGCCTGCTGAAACAAGACCCTTGAATAAAGCCTCAACAAGATTTTTGCCTACGCCTAATACCTCGCCTGTGGACTTCATTTCAGGTCCGAGCTTTGAATTAACATCATTGAGCTTTTCAAAGCTGAATACAGGCACCTTAACAGCGTAATAAGGCGGTGTGCGATAAAGACCTGTGCCGAAGCCCAGCTCCTTAAGTGATGAGCCCACCATAATTTTTGTGGCAAGCTCAACCATAGGAACACCTGTTACCTTGCTGATGTATGGGATTGTTCGTGATGCTCTCGGATTAACCTCAATAACGTATAATTCATTCTGATAGATTAAGTACTGGATGTTTATAAGTCCCTTTGTGCCCAGTGACAGTGCAAGCTTTTCAGACACGTCACAAATCTTTTCAAGCATCATATCGTTAAGGTTGTATGGAGGGTAAACGGCTATTGAGTCACCAGAGTGAACTCCTGCACGTTCGATGTGCTCCATAATACCCGGGATTAAAACATCTGTTCCGTCACTGATACAGTCAACCTCTAATTCAGTGCCCATCATATATTTGTCAACAAGCACAGGATTTTCAATACCCTGTGAAAGAATGATAGCCATATATTGCTCAACATCATCATCGGTGTAAGCGATAGTCATATTCTGACCGCCGATTACATAGGACGGACGAAGAAGAACAGGGTAGCCCAGTCTGTTTGCAGAGTCAAGTGCCTCAGGCAGTGTCATAACACTTTCGCCCTTAGGACGGAAAATTCCGAATTTTTCAAGCAGTGCGTCAAATTTTTCTCTGTCCTCAGCCATATCAATTGACTTTGCACTTGTGCCGAAAATTGTTATGCCGTTGTCATCAAGGAATTTTGTCAGCTTTATTGCTGTCTGTCCGCCGAAGGCAACAACAACACCGATAGGGTTTTCAGCCTTAATGATGTTCATTACATCCTCTTCTGTAAGAGGTTCAAAATAAAGTCTGTCACCTGTGTCAAAGTCAGTTGATACAGTTTCAGGGTTGTTGTTAACAAGTATAACCTCATAGCCAAGCTCTTTCAAGGTCCATACGCAGTGAACTGATGAATAGTCAAATTCAATACCCTGACCTATGCGGATAGGTCCTGAACCTAAAACGATAATCTTTTCCTTGCCGCTGCTTGGCAGTGCTCTTGATTCACAATGGTTGTCATATGTTGAATAGAAATATGGTGTTTCAGCCTCAAACTCAGCACCGCAGGTATCTACCATTTTGTAAACACAGCTTTTGTGACAAATGAGTGATCCACCGCTGATTCTTTCAAGAGCCTTGTCGGTATATCCGAGCTTTTTGCCCTTAAGGTACATTTCCTCACTCAAAGGCTGACCGTCAATCTGCTTTTCATAATCAGCTAAGTTTTTCAGCTTTGAAAGGAACCATTCGTCAATCATTGTGATGCTGTGAATTTCCTCAATGCTGATGCCTTCCTTGAGTGCTTTAAATACAGTGAACATTCTTAAATCATCCTGTTCACTGAGCTTTGCTCTTATGTCCACACCATCAAGTGCCTTGTTGTTTAGAGTGTCAAGACCTATTTCAGCACCACGAACAGCCTTCATAACAGCCATTTCAAAGTTAGGTGCAATGCTCATAACCTCGCCTGTGGCTTTCATCTGAGTACCGAGCTTTCGTGATGCGTTGACAAATTTGTCAAAGGGCCATTTCGGCAGCTTAACAACAACATAGTCAAGTGTAGGTTCAAAGCAGGCACAGGTTTTGCCTGTAATATCATTTTTTATTTCATCAAGAGTATATCCGAGTGCAATTTTTGTCGTTACCTTTGCAATAGGATAACCCGTTGCTTTTGATGCAAGTGCGGAGGAACGTGATACTCTCGGATTAACCTCAATTACAGAATACTCAAAGCTTTCAGGATTAAGTGCAAACTGGCAGTTGCAGCCGCCCTCAATGCCAAGCTCTGTAATAATGTCAAGAGATGCCGAGCGGAGCATCTGATATTCCTTGTCAGCAAGTGTAACAGCAGGGGCAATAACAATGCTGTCGCCTGTGTGAACACCTACAGGGTCAAAGTTTTCCATTGAGCATACGGCAATAACATTACCTGCACTGTCACGCATTACCTCAAATTCAATTTCCTTCCAGCCTGCAATATAACGCTCCACAAGCACCTGAGTGATAGGGGAGAGCATCAAGCCGTTTTTAGCTATAACCTCAAGCTCATGTTCGTTGTTAGCAACACCGCCGCCTGCACCGCCAAGTGTGAATGCAGGGCGGATAATAACAGGGTAGCCGATTTCATCAGCAATTTCCTTTGCTCTTTCAAGGGTTGTTGCAATGTCACTGGGTACAACAGGCTGGTTGATTTTTACCATTGTGTCCCTGAACATCTGCCTGTCCTCAGCCTTGTCAATGGCTTCTGCATTTGTGCCGAGGAGCTTGATGCCCATTTCATCAAGGTAGCCGTCTTTTGCGAGCTGCATGCCGATAGTTAAGCCTGTTTGACCGCCGAGTCCGCAAAGAATTGAATCAGGTCGTTCTTTTTCAATAATTCTTTTAACGGTTTCCTCAGTTAACGGCTCTAAGTATATGTGATCTGCAAGTGCCTTGTCTGTCATAATTGTTGCAGGGTTTGAGTTAACAAGCACAACCTCACATCCCTCATCCTTAAGAACACGGCAAGCCTGTGCGCCTGCATAGTCAAATTCAGCAGCCTGTCCGATTACAATAGGACCTGAACCGATAACGAGTACCTTTTTTATGTCTTTATTAAGAGGCATTATTATCATCCTCCATCATACTGATAAATTTGTCAAATATAAATCTTGTGTCCAGCGGACCTGAGCAAGCCTCAGGGTGAAACTGAACAGAGAATGCTTTTTTGTCCTTGTAGTCAATTCCCTCACAGGTTTCATCATTAGCATTAATATAGCTTACTGTACCGCCTGCAGCCTCAACAGAGTCATTAACAACGGCATAGCCGTGATTCTGTGATGATATAAAGGTTCTGCCTGTTTCAAGATTTTTAACAGGTTGGTTGACACCTCTGTGACCATATTTAAGCTTTGTGGTTTCTGCTCCCTGTGACAGTGCTAAAAGCTGATGACCAAGGCAGATAGCAAATATCGGCTTTTTGCCCACAAGCTTTTTCAGCTCCTCAATAGATTCAACATTTTCAGCAGGGTCACCGGGTCCGTTTGAAAGCATAATGCCGTCAGGGTTAAGTGACAGAATATCCTCCGCCTTAGTGTCATAAGGCACAACAGCAACATTGCAGCCTCGCTTATTAAGCTCACGAACAATATTTTTCTTTGTGCCGTAGTCAATAAGCACAACATTGTGTCTGTGCTCTTCAGATGCACTCATATAAGGCTTTGAGCAGGAAACGGATTTAACTGCCTTTGTGATTTTGTATTCCTTGATTTTTGCAATGTCTGCGTTGTCAGGGTTGCTTGTTATAATTGCATTCATAACACCTGACTCACGTATAACCTTTGTAAGCTCTCGTGTGTCGACATCGTAAACACCAACAATTTTATTGTCCTTTAGGAATTTTTCAAGGCTGTAATCACAGCGGAAATTTGACGGTGCTTCACAGTATTCACGTACAATGTATGCACTCACTGCACTGCCGCCGCTTTCCTTGTCCTCATCAATAAAGCCATAATTGCCGATAAGTGGAAATGTCTGTATTACAATCTGACCATAGTAGCTTGGGTCAGTGAGGGTTTCAATATAACCGCCCATACCTGTGGTGAAAACAAGCTCACCTGTAACTTCACCCTTTGCTCCAAAGCTTCTGCCCTCAAAAACATCACCGTTTTCAAGGCAAATGTAAATTTTATCGTTCATATAATCATTCCTAATAATTAGCCTAACAGTTTAACTAATACAGCCTTTTGTGCATGCAGTCTGTTTTCAGCCTCATCAAAAATTTCGTCAGCGTGCTCCTCAAATACCTTTGCTGTTATTTCTTCCTCTCTGTGAGCAGGCAGGCAGTGAAGCACCATTGCGTCAGCCTTTGCAACAGCCATAACCTCATCATTAATCTGAAAATTCTTAAAGATTTTTTCTCTTTCAGCCTTTTCCTCTTCCTGACCCATTGATGCCCATACATCTGTATAAATAATGTCTGCATCCTTTGCACAGGCAAGAATGTCGTCGCTGCACATAAATTCGCCGTTTTCCTCAGCCCATTTCATAATTTCAGCGTCTGGCTTGTAGCCGTCAGGGCAGGCAATTGCACAGCTCATACCCATTGTGATTGCACCGACGATAAGGCTGTTAGCCATATTGTTGCCATCGCCGATAAAGCAGAATTTTAAGCCGTCAAAGCTCTTTTTGTATTCTCTGATTGTCATTAAATCAGCAAGCACCTGACAAGGGTGGCAGTAGTCTGTTAAGCCGTTGATAATCGGAATTGAGCCGTATTCAGCTAAATCCTCAACCTCTTTCTGCTCAAAGGTTCTGATCATAATACCGTCAAGGTAGCGTGAAAGAACACGAGCAGTATCCTCAACAGGTTCACCTCTGCCTATCTGTAAATCACGGTTTGAAAGGAAGAGTGCCTGACCGCCAAGCTGGTACATACCTGTTTCAAAGCTTACTCTTGTACGTGTTGAGCTTTTCTGAAAAATCATACCAAGGGTTTTGCCTTTGAGATGATGATGCTCAATGCTGTGCTTTGTTTCATATTTGAGCTGGTCTGCTAAGTTAAGAATGTCTAAAATGTCGTGCTGGGTTAAATCCTGCAGCTTTAATAAATGCTTCATTTCTCAATTACCTCTTTCAGTATTTTTAATCCCTTGTCAAGCTCAGCATAGCTGATGCTTAACGCGGGTAATAACCTAACCTTATTTTGGTGTGCAGTGAGCACAAGCAGTCCTTTCTCTAAGCATTTTCTTGCTATCTCACCTGCATTTCCTGCAGTGAATCCAAGCATCAGTCCCATACCGCTGATGTTGTCAACACCATCAATTTCTGATAAATAATTTTTTATGTATTCACCCTTGGCGGTAACCTCGTCAAGGAATTTGTCATCAATTCTTTCAACTATTGAAATTGCACCTGCAGCACAAATCGGATTTCCGCCGAAGGTTGAGCCGTGGCTGCTTGGTGTAACAGTGTCACATACCTTGTCACCAAAAAGAACAGCACCCATAGGCAGACCGCCTGCAAGACCCTTTGCAGTCGAAACAATATCAGGTGTTATGTCAAAATTTTCATAAGCGAAATATTTTCCTGTTCTGCCGTTGCCTGTCTGTACCTCATCAACAACCATTAAAATATCCCTTTCCTTTGCAAGCTTTTCAATCGCCTTAACAAAGTTATAATCAAGGTTGTTGACACCGCCTTCGCCCTGAATGCATTCAAACATTATTGCACACACATCGTCAGTTGCCATTTTATTGAGTTCATCAATATTGTTGGCAGGGCAGTATTTGAAGCCCTCGGTGAATGGTCCGAAATCAGTGTGGAATACATCCTGACCTGTTGCGGCAAGAGTTGTTATTGTTCTGCCGTGGAAGGAATTAACAAGAGTAATGATTGTACTCCTGCCGTCACCATATTTATCATGACTGTATTTTCTTGCAAATTTTATTGCACCCTCATTTGCCTCAGCACCGCTGTTTGAAAAGAAAACCTTTTTCATTCCTGTTTTGTCACATAGAAGCTTTGCAAGTTTTGCACAGGGTGAGGTGTAGTATAGGTTGCTTACATGCTGAAGATTATCAAGCTGTGCAGTAACAGCCTTTTTCCATTCATCATCGGCAATACCGAAAGCGGTTACACCTATGCCTGAACCAAAATCAATATATTCTTTGCCGTTCTCATCATACAGTGTTGAGCCTTTACCCTTGTCAAGCACAACGTCAAATCTGCCGTATGAATGAGCAACATATTCGTTATCAAGCTCTTTAGTATTCACTTTATCCTCCTATCTTGACCTGAACATTGTTCCCATACCCTCATCAGTCAGAAGCTCCATAAGTATGGAGTGGGGAACACGTCCGTCAATAATAAATGCTTTTTTTACACCCTCTCTGAGTGCCTGTGTCATTGAATCGATTTTAGGTATCATACCACCGCTGATTATTCCCTCGGCAATAAGTGCAGGTGTGTCGCTGATATAAACTCTGTGTATCAGTGTTGAATCGTCGTCCTTGTCACGTAATAGACCAACGATGTCGGTCATTGAAATAAGTGCCTCTGCTTTTAATGCACCTGCAATTGCAGCCGCTGCAGTGTCTGCGTTAATGTTATAGCAGTGACCTTCCTCGTCATATCCAAGTGTTGATATAACAGGAATCCAGTTGTTGTTAAGTATTTCCTCAACAGCAGTTGTGTCAATGTCAGTTATTTCGCCCACATATCCGTGCTCGCTGTCAAATGGCTTGCATTTCAGCATATTGCCGTCCATTCCCGAAAGACCCAGTGCGTGACCGCCGAGATTGCCAATCTGACATACTAAATCCTTGTTGACCTTTCCTGCAAGCACCATCTGAACAACGTCAACAGTGTCACTGTCTGTAACTCTCAGACCATCAACAAATTTGCTTTCAATCTGCATAGCGTTAAGTGTTTTGTTTATGGCAGGTCCGCCGCCGTGAACAAGCACAACCTTAATTCCGATAGTTGAAAGAAGAACAAGGTCACGCATAACAGCTTCCTTTAATTCATCATTAATCATTGCATTACCGCCGTATTTTACAACAATTATTTTTTTTCTGTACATCTGAATATGCGGCAAAGCGTGTGCAAGTATTTCTGCCTTCTGGGCATTATTAATATCCATTGTTATCTCCTTGAATTTCCTATATATTTAGGTGATTTAACCCGATTAAATATTTTGAAACTTCGGTTTGTATTAAGTCCTATAATCTCCGTTGATTTTTACATAATCATAATTAATCGGTTTTCCCTCAGTTGCGAAACAGTCCACTGGACTGTTTCTACCAAATCCTTTATTCGCTGTGCTCATAGGATTTGGACACTCGTTTGTGATTTAACCTGATCAAATACTTAAAAATCCAACTTATTTTAGGTTCTGTAATCTCCATTGATTTTTACATAATCATAGGTTAAATCACAACCCCAAGCTTTAGCAGAAACATCGCCGTCATTAAGATTAATATCAATATAAATTTCATCAGCAGATAATATTTCAGCTGCAGTTTCCTCGCTGAATTCAACTCCTGCACCATTTCTGCAAACGGCGATTTTTCCTTTTTCGCTTCTCAAATCAACATCAACCTTATTAATGTCAAATTCAGCATCTGCATAACCGATTGCACAGAGCACTCTGCCCCAGTTAGCATCCTCACCAAACATAGCAGCCTTGAACAGTGAAGAGCATATAACACTTTTGGCTACTGTAATAGCAGTGTCTAAATCCTTTGCACCGCTGCAGATACATTCAAGCAGCTTTGTTGCACCCTCGCCGTCCTTTGCAAGCATACGTGTAAGATTAGCCATTACCTCATAAAGTGCGTTTTTGAATATTTCATATTTCTCGCCCTCAGCAGTGATTTCATCATTGAAGGCTAAGCCGTTTGCCATAAGGCATACCATATCATTTGTTGATGTGTCACCGTCAATGCTGAGACAGTTGTAAGTTACCTTAACTATATCACTGAGTGCCTTTTGCAGCAGCTCACTACTGATTGCACAGTCTGTTGTTATAAAGTTGAGTGTTGTAGCCATATTAGGGTGAATCATACCTGAGCCCTTAGCCATTCCGCCAAGGTGACATACTGCACCGCCGATTTCAAATTCAACAGCATATTCCTTCATTACAGTATCAGTTGTCATAATGGCAGTAGCAGCCTCTGCATTCTTATTGTAGCACAATCCCTTTGCAAGAATAGGTACTGCCTTTTCAATAGGCTCTATAGGCAATATCTGACCGATAACACCTGTGCTTGCAACAATAACCTGCTCCTGAGGTATTCCAAGCTCATTCGCCACAAGCTCACACATTCTGTCTGCCTTTTCAACACCATCAGCATTACAGGTGTTAGCATTTTTTGAATTTGCAATAACGGCAATCGCTTTGTTACCGCTTTTTTCAAGGTTAGCCTTTGTAACAAGAATAGGCGCACCCTTTACTTTGTTCTGAGTATATACTGCTGCAGCATTGCACACAACGTCACTGACATATAAGCAAATATCATTTTTGTGCTTTATATCAGGATTCTGATTATCAATACTCGGTTTCTTTATTCCGCAATATGTACCGCTTGCTTTAAATCCCTTAGCGGCACAAATGCCTCCGTCAATAATTTTCATATTGTTATTCTCCTATATTAAGTCCTGTTTTTTCGTCAATTCCCATTGCAATGTTCATACACTGAATTGCAGCGCCTGATGCTCCTTTGCCCAGGTTATCAAAGCGTGAGGTGATGATTATTCTGTCGTCATTTCCGTTAATTTCAATTTCCATATCGTCACGATTTGCAAAGGTGTTTGATGCAATCATACCCTCAGTGTATCCAAGCGGACGTACTTTGACAATATCATTATCTGAGTAATGCTCGCTGAACATTTCATAAATATCTTGTTTTGTATATTTTTTAGTCATTCTGTCAGTGTAAAGCGGAATGCTCACAACCATACCCTGCGGATAATCACAGATTATAGGTGAGAATACAGGTTCTTTTGCAAGACCGCTTACTGCCTTCATCTCCTTAAGGTGCTTGTGCTCCTGAGTAAGAGCATAAAGCCTTGGTGAATCAAGCTCACTGCATCTTTCTTCATCCTCATATTGAGCAATGCCTTTTTTGCCTGCACCTGTGTAGCCGCTGAGTGCATAGCATACTATATCGTAATCACTGCTGATAAAGCTGTTTTTTATCAGCGGATAGGCAATTGAATTAAATCCGCTTGCGTAGCAGCCGGGAACAGCAATTCTATTGCTTGTTTCAATTCTTCGTCGGTGCTCACCGCTTAGCTCGGCAAAACCGTATGCCCAGCCGTTAAGAGTCCTGTGAGCAGTCGATGTGTCAATGATTTTAACTTTATCATTATCAACAAGTGAAACTGCTTCAATTGATGCAGCATCAGGCAGGCATAAGAAAGTTATGTCGCTCTCATTAATAAGCCTTGCACGCTCCTTGCTGTCTTTTCTTTTTTCAGGGTCAATGAGCAAAAGCTCAATATCATTTCTGCTTTCAAATCTGTTGTATATTTTTAAGCCGGTAGTACCGTCTTTTCCGTCAATAAAAACCTTTGTCATTTCTGTATATTACTCCACTATTAATATTAATATCTTATTTATTATAATCATTCTAATAATATTGTCAATAGCAATCATGAAAATAGTTATAAATATACATAAAAATGAATAATGATATTATCGTTGC
>DBFOUY010000185.1:0-4667 GCA_048365975.1 Eubacterium sp. | reverse complement strand
GCAGACATTAAACCTCACAATAGGTGGAACAACCGTCATCCCAATGGCTTCAACAATGCCTGCAAACAACGTAACCTATACTCCTGCTAACAGTATTACAGTAGGAAGTGCCGGAACTTATGAAATAAACTATTCATCAACTCTTTCTGTTGCACTTGGAACTACAGTAACACTTTCTGTTCGTCAGAACGGAACTGTTATACCGGATGCAACAATTTCAAGAGTATTGTCGGTTGGTGTCGGTTCATTATTCAGCGGAAGCATAATTATAAATCTGGCTGCCGGAACTGTAATTGATATGGTTATCTCAGCTCTCCTCGCAGTTGGTGTAACCTTAGGCAGCGGTGTTAATGCAACACTTACGGTAAAGAGACTTAACTAAACACTGAAACAAAAAATCCTATGACAGAAATGCCATAGGATTTTTTGTTCTGCATAATGAAATTATTATTTAACCGCAAAGCAAGCTTTGTAATTCACTGACAGTTTTCACTATATAATCTGCACCAGCATCATTAAGTTCATCATAGCTGCCATATCCATATTCAACACCTATGGAATCTATTCCAACAGTCTTTGCTCCGATTACATCCTGCCTTCTGTCACCCACCATAACAACGCTTGACCTGTCAGAGATTCGACATTCATTCAAAGCAAACTCAATAACATCAGCCTTTTTTGAACGTGTTCCGTCCATATTTGAACCGGCAATAAATTCAAAATATTTTGAAAGCTCAAAATGCTCCATAATCCTATCAGTAAACACTTGTGGCTTTGAGGTTGCAACAACAAGCCTTTTGCCATTATCTGAAAGCTTTTTCAAAAGTTCAGTTATACCATTATAAACCTTGTTTTCAAAAATCCCCTTTGTGCTGAAATATTCACGATAAGACAAAGTTGCCTCCATTGCTTTTTCAACATCAAAGCCATAAAATTCCTTGAATGATTCGTGCAAAGGAGGTCCGAGAAATTTGTCAAGCTCCGACGTATCATCGACTTCTATGTTATATTTCTTCAATGCATAGATTATGGAATTCTTTATACCTGGTGATGAGTCGGTTAAAGTACCATCCAAATCAAACAGTATTACATCATAATTTTTCATAGCATACTCCTTGTAATATAATATGTCATAAAAAAACGGCTATCTTTCGATAGCCGTTTCGGATTAACCATTGATCTGCTTTGTTAAGTATACTACAAAAATCCCTTAATATCAAGGAATTTTCAACTATTAAATTCTAAATTTACGCAATTTTTAAGCAAACAGATACTTTCTTAGCTCGTAGTTTCTTTTTAGCACTACTTAAACTTTTTGCAGCAATAAAAGATCCAGCTTTTTTCACTTCTTTTTCAGTAGTTTTCTTTAAAATATGCGTATATCTCATTGTAGTTTCATAATTTGAATGCCCCATTACTCTCATAATAAACAAAGGTTCTAAATTCTTTTCAAAGCAACGAGTCGCAAAAGTATGTCTAAATGCGTGAGGATGAACTTTAGGAAATTCTTTTGGCACTCTTTTTTCAATTTCAGCCATATATTTTTCATTTTTATCAATAATATCTAATATCTTTCTAATATCATTCGATAAGACATATCTTGTTACCGGAGAACCTAATGTCGAAGTAAACACCAAATCTTTATATTCAGATGGCAACCGCCATCTATCACCCATCTTTTTCTTGCAATCCTCTTGCTTTTTCTTCCAAGATAAAAATAAACTTTCCACGCCATCAAACATTGGAATATCCCTAACTGAATTTACAGTTTTAGGAGTTGTAATATTCATAATCTTCTTACCTTGATCGTATGCTGATTGCATTGAATGTTTTATATGAATAACCTTCTTTTTAAAATCAACATCTTCCCAACATAAAGCTGAAAATTCACCTATTCTCATACCTGTTGACAAAAGTATTTGATAAGCTTCATAATAATATCTATTTTCAGCTACTGCAAGAAACTGTTCCTGCTCTTCATCACTTAATACAACTATATCCTTTATATTGTCATTGGATGAATCAACATCAACACTCATACAAGGATTAATATTAATTATTCTATTTGAAACAGCAGCAGTTAGACACTCTTTTAATGACGAAATACTCTCTTTAATCATTTTTGAAGAGTATTTATCTATACTTATAAGTTCATTAGCTGCTTGTTGTATATTCTTTTCAGTGATAAATTCAACTTCTTTTATACCAATGTGTTTTCCAAATGTGTTTTTATATCGTCTTATATAATTATGTCTATTCAGTTCATCCTTAAGCCTTGGAGATTTATATGTTTCAAACCATTCATCAAACCATTCATTCAATGTAATACCTTTACGCATATTATACTCTTTTCTCAATATTTCGGCTTTTTTCAAATCAAAATCCTTTTTTAATTGAGAAAGTTTAGTGTTATAGATATTTATGCTAACTCCATTAATAGTTGCTCTTGCATTATATCTACCATCTGCTCGTTGACTAATGCCAACTCCTAACTCTTTTCCCTTTAAATCTTTGCCCATAAAGAATTACCTCGTTTCTATAAATTTGAAATATCGATATTACATTTTCAATAATAATCATTATTTCAAATCTTTCAATTATGCGATTATATATCAATTTGATATTTCGCACACTTGACTAAATAATCATCAAATAGTTCTTTATTAACATATAATCTATTTCCCACTCTAACAGTAAATTTATTTTCAGGTCTTTTCAGTATTTCTCTTGTTTTCGTCATACCCCAACCTGTATATTCACAGACTTCTTTAATATTTAACAATACCTTTTCCAATTTAACAGCTGTCCTTTTTATATAATAATTATTTTCATTTAATATAGTATCTATAATATATCTTTAAGCCCTACACTTACAGCAAGTGCTTTATCTATACCATAAATATGATTATCACTTAAATGACCGATATATGAATCCAAGCGTTTTTTATCAATAGTTCTTATCTGTTCAAGTAAAACTATTGATGGCGCCTCAAGACCACTTTCGGTATTTACAAAATAGTGAGTAGGTAATTTTGCTTTTATTCCAACTTTACTCGTTATTGATGCAATGATTACAGTTGGACTATGTTTATTGCCGACATTATTTTGAATAATAAGTACAGGTCTATACCCCTTTTGTTCAGAGCCTATGCCTCTGCCTAAGTCAGCATAATACATATCTCCTCTTAAATAATCTTTCATAATTAAACCTCCTTCATAGACTTTTGCCTATGTAAGAGCTAATCAATAAGGCTATAATAGTTGAGTTCTTATTAAGAATAAAATTAAATTCAACCTTATTGATTAGCTGATATATGAAAGCAATTTAATTTGTTCTCAACACCCCAAATTGCAAGTAAGGGAATCATTAAATGGCTGATTGCAAATCAGCTCCACGGGAATCTCACCCCTCCACATCATTATGAAGCTGCCCCCATTGCCTGCGACATCGTCGTCACTGACTTCGCTAAATCGCTTACGGAGGAATTCCGAAAGCTCATTCGCTCCGTAGTTTCTCCTCTTTCCACAAAATCTGCGATTTTGCGGAAGCCTGTGACCTAATGCTCGGACTGTGGCTGGGCAGGAGTATCATTATACCTGTTGTGTTTCATTGCAATGTCAGAAGCAATCTGACATTTGTAATCAACTATTCATTCGCTCACTATAGAATAGGTCTTGGCGTAGATTATTACCGTGCTCCACAAAACAGGAATGTACTTAATGAATGACTTATTCAGTTTTATGAAAGGAAGTCCTTTCATAAACTTCAACTTGTTCGGGGTGTTTTGTTCGGGGTATTATTCAAAATTTTTTAAAAACTTTTTTCGAGCTGTCATTATCGACTCGTAAATCGTTGAAACGGCTTTACCTTCCTCCTCTGCAATCTGTCTGTATGTATAGTGTTCTAAATAGTGTTTTAGAAATCTGCTTTTGGGCAATGGTAATAATGTTGATAATGCACTTTCAATCTTATTTCGCAATTCAGCATTATTTAATATTTCGGCAATAGAATCAGTTTCATATCTCGTTAGAGTATCCGATTCAATTTTTTTTGATTGCCTGACTTCTCGCATTTGATGCTTTGCTTCATTTCGGTTATACAGCTGATTAATTTCCGAATACTGCTGCCATTCATCAACATTAAAAGCTTTATTAAATTTCAATTTCAGTTCAGGCAATATTGAAAACAGCTTGTCCTGTTCAACATTGCTAACACAAACTAAAATTGAGTTTTCTTTCATCTCATATTCGTGAGAAACATCATATATCTCACATAACTTTTTCAATTCTTTATCTCCTTTGTTTTAAAATATTTATTGTTTAAAACAAAGGATTATGGATATTCGGCTAAATATGGCTGCCATTTTGCTTTCATTTTTATCCCTTTGGAAAGAAATAAAAAACAGCATAAAAGCCTTTGGTAAATCCTCCATTATAATTGGAACTAACCAAAGTCTTTTGATGCTGTAGAAATTTGTTCTTTAAATATGCAAATATGTAAGTTTTTATTTGTTTTTTATAAAATGAAAGCCACAATTTTAAATTGTGGCTTCAGCGTGTAGAAAAACCCTAAAACTCGTATGAGTTTTAGGGTTTTTGCAATGAAATAGGTAAAAGTCAGTGATATATATGTATATGGTGTGTGTTTGTGTGTCCTGTTCCACCTA
>DBFOUY010000184.1:0-5633 GCA_048365975.1 Eubacterium sp. | reverse complement strand
TAGGTGGAACAGGACACACAAACACACACCATATACATATATATCACTGACTTTTACCTATTTCATTGCAAAAACCCTAAAACTCATACGAGTTTTAGGGTTTTTCTACACGCTGAAGCGTTGAGTATTTATGCTCAACGCTTTTGCGGTTATTATATCATTGTTTCAATCACTTTTGCAGTGAATTCGGCTGTACCTATTCCACTTGCATTATCAATATTGTTTTTAAATCGTTCATCAGAGATATACATCTGCCCAAGACCTTTCAGAATTTCATCCGTACAGGTATAGTAATTATCTGTGATGAAATTCTGAAGCTTTTTTATCAGGTCTTGAGCTTGTGCACATTCAGGTGAGAGGTGCTTTATTTTGCCTATCTCTGCAAAAATCTGCATCATCTCATCTTCTTTTTCTTCTGACTCAGAATGCTTTTGTTCAAATTCTTTATAGGCATCTGTATGCCCCCATCTTTGCTTTGCCTCGTTGGCATATTTATCTATTTCTGTTTTATTAAATGCTGAAAAACTCATATTTCCAGATCCTTTCATTATTATTTCACGAGCAGAAATAATGATGTTATCAAGCCTGTTTCTTTGCAATTCAAGCAGTTTAATCTGTTCTTTAATTGCTGATTGCATATCAAAATCAGGACTGTCAAGAATAGCTTTAATCTCTTTTAACGGAAACTGCAATTCACGAAAAAGCAGTATGCTGTGCAGGCGCTCAAGTGCTGTATCGTCATACAGCCTGTAGCCCGCATCGGTTATCTGTGTTGGTTTCAGCAAATTTATTTCATCATAATAATGAAGTGTGCGCACGCTGATACCTGTCAGTCTGCTGATTTTTTTAACTGTTTTCATCATTATCCCTCCCATTGATTACAGTATAGCGTATTACGCAACGTAAGAGTCAAGTGTTATTTGAAAAAATCTATATGATTTTGTCTTTCACTATGGTATAATATTTTAAGTTATAATGATTTGTATTTGTGAAGAAAAACGGAGAAAACAATGATTATATTAATCGCAGGAGCATCACATACAGGTAAAACTAACCTTGCTCAGAAACTTTTGGAAAAATATAAATATCCGTATTTATCAATAGACCATTTGAAAATGGGGCTTATCAGGAGTGGACAGACAGAGTTAACTGTTTATGATAATGAAAAGCTGACGCCGTATTTATGGAATATCGTTAGAGAGATGATAAAAACGGCAATTGAAAATAATCAGAATCTTATTATTGAAGGCTGTTATATACCTTTTGACTGGAAAAAAGATTTTTCTGATGAATATTTGAATAACATTAAGTATTACTGTCTTGTAATGTCTGAAAATTATATTGAAAATCATTTTGATAATATAAAAAGATTTGCAAGCGTCATTGAAAATCGTGGCAGTGATTCAGATTGCACAAAGGAAAATGTCTTAAAAGATAATCTGTATAATCTTGAAATGTGCAAAAAATATAGCTGTAATTATATTTTAATCAATAACGATTATGATTTCGATATTGAATTATAAAAAGGGGTAGGCAATGCAATTTGGATTTTCATATGTAGGATTAATATATTTATTAATGCTCTTTATACCAAACTTTTTCTGGACAAAGTGTAAGCCGAAAGACTACGATAAATATGTGAAAAATGAAAATAAAATATTAAAGATATTTGAAAATATCGGTCAGGTACTTGTTACCTGTATTGTGCTTATATTCAAAGATTTTAATATTAGGCTTGGCTCTTTTTGGATAATTCTGCTGATGCTGTCGTTTTTGTTTATGGTGCTTTATGAGGTTTACTGGGTAAGATATTTCAAAAGCGAGAGAACAATGAAAGATTTTTACAGTAGTCTGCTTGGAATACCTGTTGCAGGTGCAACCCTTCCCATTATCGCATTTTTACTGCTCGGTATATACGGCAAAAATATTCCGCTTATAGTCGCCGTAATAATTCTCGGCATCGGTCATATCGGAATACATATTAATCATAAAAAGGAAATCAGATAATGTTTAATTTGAGATAATACATAAATACCGACGCTCAGATAATAACAAAGTGGCTGAAAAGTGAATATGCCTTTCGGCAATGGAGTGCAGACCGATATGAAAGTTATCCTATATCTGCCGATGATATGAATAATTATTATTCACAGTATAGTAATGATGAATTGATAAAACTAACTGCTGTTGAAAATGATGAAATTATCGGACATTTGACCATTCGATTTACTGATAACGAAAGAAAGATTGCACGTTTTGGTTTTGTAATTGTTGACGATACCAAAAGAGGAAAAGGCTATGGCAAACAGCTTGTTTCATCAGCAGTTAAATATGCCTTTGATGAACTAAATGCTGATAAAGTAACCTTAGGTGTATTTGAAAATAATACTCCTGCAATTCATTGTTATCTGTCCTGTGGTTTTAAAATAGTTGAAAGAGAATTAACTGAAAGTTATCAGTGTATGGGCGAAATATGGAATTGTATTGAAATGGAGATTATGTAATGGATAACCTGATTCAATTTGAAAGTAGAGAAGAATTCAGAAAATGGCTTTGTGATAACTGCCTTTCAACTGAGGGAATATGGCTTTTATTCGGCAAGGCAGGCGGACCCAAAACACTGAAAGCGGGCGAAGCACTGGAGGAGGCACTTTGCTTTGGCTGGATTGACGGACAAATGCAAAGCATTGACAATAAATCATATAAAAAGTATTTTTCTCTGCGCAGAAAAAACAGCAAATGGTCAGAGAAAAACAAGTCACTTGTAAAACGTCTTGAAAAACAGGGAATTATGACTGATTTCGGCAGAAAGAAAATCGAGGAAGCAAAAGAAAATGGACAGTGGAATGCTCCTAAGCCCACGGCAATTACTGACGATCAGATTGCCTGTTTATCACGATTGCTTGAAGAATATGAGCCTGCCTTTACAAATTTTCAGGCTATGTCATTATCTGTAAAGAAAACATATACAAGAGCATATTTTGATGCAAAAACCGATGCAGGGAGAGAAAAGAGAATTGCCTGGATGGTTGACAGGCTTAACAAAAATCTTAAGCCTATGTGACAATTAAATAAGTATTATTGCATTATGTATTAATATCAATTAAAATAATTTCATACTTGTGAAAGGACAATAATTATGTCATTTGATTACAAAAAAGAATACAAGGAATTTTATATGCCGAAAAAGAAACCGAGTATTGTTGAAATTCCGCAAATGAATTACATAGCAGTAAGAGGCAAGGGTAATCCGAATGATGAAAACAGCGAATATAAATCGAGTATAGGCCTGCTTTATGCCATTGCCTTTACTATTAAGATGAGCTATAAGGGCAGTCATAAAATTGACGGCTATTTCGAATATGTTGTACCTCCGCTTGAGGGTTTCTGGTGGCAGGAAAATACAAAAGGCTTTGACTATAACAGAAAAGAGGATATGAACTTTATTTCGGTTATAAGACTGCCTGATTTTGTAACGGAAGATGATTTCAAATGGGCAGTTGATGAAGCAACAAAAAAGAAAAAGCAGGATTTTTCAAAGGTGGAATTCTTGACTTATGATGAGGGAATTTGCGTTCAGTGTATGCACATCGGTCCTTATGACAACGAGCCTGAAACAGTTGAACTTATGCACAGTTATATGTCGGAAAACGGTTATGAGCTTGATATAACAGACAGCAGATTGCATCACGAAATTTATCTGAGTGACCCAAGACGATGTGATGCAAGCAGGCTTAATACAGTTGTAAGACATCCGATTAAAAAGATTGATATGTAAAGGGAATTTTCATTGTGTTTGAAGATTTAAGCTTAGAGGAGCTGTGGGAATTATTTCCCATTACGTTCGTCGATAATGATGAAAAATTTGAAAAACAGTATTTGTCTGAAAAAGAAAATCTGATTTCACTTTTTGGAAATTATATAAAAAGAATCAGTCATATCGGCAGTACGGCAATAATGGGTATAATAACAAAGCCTGTTGTTGATATTCTTATTGAAATTGATTTTGATAATAAAGATGCCGTTAAAGAAAAATTGCTTAGTAAAGATTATATTTTAATGAGTGATACGATTGACAAAATATCATTTAACAAGGGTTATAAAATAAACGGTTATGCTGACAATGTGTTTCATATCCACATAAAGAAATACGGTGATTGTGATGAGTTGTATTTCAGGGATTACCTGAATGATAATTATGAAGATGCAAAGGAATACGAAAGGCTGAAAGAAGAATTATACAGAAAATATAAACCGAACAGGGATTTATATACAGAGGGCAAAACAGACTTTGTGACAAAGACAGTAAACAGGGCAAAAGAAAAATATAAAGAAAGATATTAATTAATAATTCTGATAATTACGAATCACGGAAAGAAAATATGGAGAAAATTAAGGAACTTTTTATTAAGTTAAAGGACAAGTTTATAAATTTCTGCAAATGGGTGTGGAATGAGTGCAAGGACTGGCGTACAGTTGTTATTTTTGCAGTTGTTGTGGTGTTTATGTACACACCTGTATGGGGCGGATATTTATGCCACGCAATATTCGGTTGGAAATGGTGCAGTGCGGTTGCAACAGCATATCTTGCATTCTGGGCTGGTCCGTTTACACCATATTTTCCGCTGTGCATTGCTATCACACTGGGAATACGCCGTCTTATTGATAAAATAAAAGGGAAAAAGAATAAGAATGATGGCTGACAAGCAGATAGTACTTGCTAATACAGATAAAATTTATAAGGCTATATAATCATCACAGCACATAAAAAGTTTTATATAAGCAAGAATACATTTAAAAGTTATGGCGGTGAAAATTATGTATTATCCGAAGCAGATACCTTATTTATTGAGTAAAGAATTTAAAGAGAATATAAGATATAAAGAATATCAGATAAAAGAATTAAGTGAATACTGTATGTGTATCTGGACTATGCAGTCTGAGCAGGTTTTAGATAAAACAATTTATAATAACATTCTGCCTGATGCCTGTATTGATATAGTTATTGACTTTACAGAAAAAACGATTTGCTTTGCAGGTTTCAGCAGGGAAACAGTACAATTTGAATTGAATAAAAAAATAGATTTTATGGGTGTCAGATTAAAGCCAGGCTCATTTTATAGTCTTTTCGGAATCAGCAGTGATAGAATTATGGATAACCCTCTGCCACTTTCAGAAATAGAAAAGAATGACGATTTTGAGAAAATTCTGAATATAACAGATACGAGTGATAGAATAGAAATTTTTAAAAATTACCTGTCAGAAAAAGCGAAAGAAAAGCCATCTGTAATGTTTTTGAATATTGCTGAAGAATTATATAAGTTCCCAAAAGAGAAAAATGTAATAGCTATTGCTGAAAATTATGGCTGCAATGAAAGGCAGTTATACAGAATTTTTAAAACAAATTATGGTGTTTCGCCTAAAGTATTATTGAATATTTTAAGACTGCATTTGTGCTTGACTTTAATGATGGATGATAATATGAAGCTTGTCGATATTGCAAACATATGCGGCTTTTATGATCAGGCTCATTTTATCAGGGAAGTGAAGCGATACACAGGTTTTTCACCGCTTCAGCTTTTGGAAAAATACAGATAGTATGTCCGTTTTTTACAATACAAGCCGAATTGTTA
>DBFOUY010000183.1:0-4521 GCA_048365975.1 Eubacterium sp. | reverse complement strand
ACAATATAATCATTTATGGTCATAATATGAAAAACAAATCTATGTTTAATGAACTGACGAAATATTCGAGCAGGGATTATTATGATAATCATAAATTCATACAACTTGATACCTTATCGCAGCAGAGAACTTATGAGGTTATCTGTGCATTTAAGACAGTTGCTGATGCAAATGGTTTTGATTATTATAACTTTGTAAAATCGGATACAAAAGAAGATTTTAGTGCCTACATTGAGAAATGCAAGGCGCTTTCTTTTTATGACACAGGCTTGAGTGCCGAGTGCGGTGATAAGCTGATAACACTTTCTACTTGTGAATACTCACAGAATAATGGAAGGTTTGTTGTGGTGGCAAAACTGATAGAGGTAAACAGTTATGAAACCTAAAAAGTATGTTGTGTCTTTATCAGGCGGTAAGGATTCCACCGCTATGCTGTTAAGATTGATTGAAGAAAAAAGACCGATGGACTATATCATTTTCTGTGATACAGGACTTGAATTTCCTCAGATGTATGAACATATTGATAAATTGGAAAGGTATATCAGCAGACCGATTATCAGACTCAAGGCTGAACATGATTTTGAATACTATTTTTTCATATATCATCCAAAGCGAAAAAATCCTGAATTAGAAAAATATGATGGAATGAGTTGGGGAGGACCTCGTAACCGATGGTGTACTGCTATGCTGAAAAAGCGAGTATTAGATGCCTATTTCAAGGACTTAAGAAAAGATTTTGAAATTGTTGAATATATCGGCATTGCCGCTGATGAGCCACAACGAATAAAAAATGCCTGTTATCCTTTAGTTGAATGGAATATGACTGAAAGGGATTGTCTTGATTATTGCTATCAGAGAGGTTTTACTTGGGGCGGACTATATAAAATGTTTCATCGTGTATCCTGTTGGTGTTGCCCTTTACAAAGTCTTGATGAATTGCGTAAACTCCGAAAGTGTTTTCCTGAACTATGGAAACAGCTTGAATTATGGGATAAAAATACTTGGCGAACGTTTAAGCCCGGATACTCCGTTCAGGCATTAAATGTTCGCTTTGACTTTGAGGAGGAATGGCAGAATAAGGGCGAAAAACTGCATACTAAGAAATTTTATACTGCATTGAGAGAAAGGTTAAAGGAGGTATATTAATGGCTAAAACTGATATTAAAACAGTTGCTAAAAAGAATATTAAGACACTTGAAACTGTCGGAATAATTACTGAAAAGGTTAAAGATGCAGGTGTTAAGACTAAAGACGATATTGGCAAGGCTATTAATACCAATTCTGATACACCTGAACAATATGCAACACAAAGGTTTCAGGATACTGCACACTCTACTGCTACAGATGCAGCCTATTATTTTAATAAGAAGGGTAAAAAAAGTGTTCTTGAAACAAAGAAAAATGTTGAAAACGCAAAAATCACCCTTGAAGATGTAAAAACACGCAGAGCTGAACGCAAGGCTAAATCAAAGTCAGCGGAGCAGAATAATCATACTATTATTAAGACTGCTGAAAATGAAACGAAAAACAAAGCTGAAAAGACTTTAAAAAATGCTCCTAAAACTGCAAGTAATGATATTCGTATGGGTAATAATTCTGCCTTAAAAAATAAAGGTAAAACAATTAAAACTGCTAATGATGCTTTTTCAAAATCCAAAGGTGTTAAGACTGTAAATGTTCCAAAGAATAATATAGCAGTCAATCGACTTACAATTAGCAAGTCTGCTGAAAAAACAAGAAAAGCAGCACAACATATGAAAGAAACTGCAAAAAGAGCAGCCAAGTTTGCAAAGAAAGCACTTGAAGTATTGATGAAAGTAATAAAGGGTGCTGCAAAAGCTGTTCAAAGCCTTGTATCTGCCATTATTGCAGGTGGTTGGATTTCTGTTGTTATCATCATAGTGTTGTGTCTTGTGGGGGCATTGGCAAGTTCATTTTACGGGATATTCTTTTCAACTGAAACATCCGATAGCGGTATGAACATATCAACTGTTATTCAGGAAATTAATGCAGATTATGACAACAGAATTGATGAACTTAAGGCATCCGGCAGTTATGATAGTGTTGAGATAAACGGAAACAAATCAAATTGGAAAGATGTTTTATCTATTTACGCTGTTAAGGTTACTACCGATCCCGACAATCCGATGGAAATTGCAACTGTTGATGAAAAGAAAAAATCAATACTGTCAGATATATTTTGGGATATGAACAGTATTGATTCTAAAGCTGAAACGAGAACTGAAACAAAAGAAATTACCTCAACCGATGAAAATGGTAATGAGGTAATTACAACAGAAGATGTTACAGTTAAAGTTTTGACTATTACAATCAACAGCAAAAGCGCTGATGATATGGTAGATAAGTATTCATTCAATAAAAAGCAAAAAGAATATCTCGCAGAGCTGATGAACGATAGTAACGATAAATTATGGGCGTCTATTATTTATGGGTTTACAGGAAATGCTAATGATATTGACATAGGCTCATTGGATTTCGGCAATGAAACTGCAAATGATATGCAGAGAAAAATCGTTGCAGTTGCTCTTAATTCTGAAAGTTATGGTATATCTGCAAAATCAGGTTACTGCGAAGGATGGGTAGCGGATGTGTATCAGGCGGCAACAGGTAAGAGAGGACACGCACATTGTGCTTTATGTGCTGCTGATATGTGGGCTGTATCAGATGATTGGAGCAAGATACAAATTGGTGCAACAGTTTACGGATATGCAAGCAATCCCTATGGTCATGTGGGTATCTATATCGGCAATGGTCAGGTAATTCATAACCTATCAGGAACAGTTAAAGTGCAATCTCTTGAAAGCTGGTTAAAAGATTTCAAAGGCTTTTCTTGGGGATGGGAAAATGATAAGAAGCTATTAACAAATTAGTATTTTTACTTTATAAATTAAAAAGTGCACTCTGTTTTTAGAGTGCACTTAGTGTTTAAAACTTAATTGTATTAGATGTATTATCTATTTTTTGAGTGGAGAAAATATTTACTTTAGCATAGTGAGTACAGATTACTCTGTATTCATATCCGCTTGGCACAGAAAGAGTTTTGGATAAAGTATAGGATCTTGCATCCTTATATAAATCATTATATGTTTGATAATTACTCCAAGAGGTGCTACTACTGCTTTTGCGCTGGACAGTAACTTTAGTAAATCCACATTTAGTAACATTACTTTTTCCATAAGTAGTTCCGGCAATAATTAAATTGCTTCCACTTTTTGATATTGCTATTGAATAGTTATTAATTAATCCGGATGCATATGGCATAATTTTATTATTAACATTATTAGACAGTATTTTCTCGAATTCTTCATCAGATAAAACTATATCCTGCCACTCTGCTTGTTCTCCGCCAACTGAAGCAAAAGCATTTGTTGGAATAAGTAATGTGAAAAATAAGCATCCCACAACTATTAAACTAAATATTTTTTTCATAAAGTTCTCCTTACTTTAATGATTCGGCAATTTCTACTGCAAACTCAAAATTACAGTTATTTAAACTGATTGAATATTCTATATTATTATCGACATATTCAATATACGATTCTTTATCATTACTAAATATAAGAATATCCATTCCATTTACAGTAATCTGTTTTGCCAAATTATGCTGATCCCCTATATTTCCATGACCAATAATGAACATAGTAAGTTCTGTTTTGTGTTTTGTAATTCCTATATAGCCATCAATGTTGTTTTGCCATTCAAAGTCAATCTCGGCATTCAGATAGCTTTCCTCATCAGAAATTTCTATATCTTCTTTTGAATAATTGTTTTCAAGGAAACACGAAGGAAGTATTATATTTTCAAATCCAGCATCTTTTAGAACTTTAATTAATTCAATATTCTCATCAGAATGTTGAATCGCATTTTTATTGCCGCTTCTTAAATCAAAATTAAAATGGCTATTAAAAAATTGTACAATTTTATCTGATGCTTCATTGTGAATATATTTGGCACTTACCGGTATTGCAATACTTGTGATAATCATAAAAATTGCTGCAATCAATACAATTTTTCTTAATTTAATTCTTTTTGAAGTTGTTTTGGTTTCTTTTTTCTTTTCTTGTGCATTATTATTCTCCACAACTGCATTTTCTGTATTACCATAATATATTTTGTTAAGAACCTCTGCACATAAATCTACAAGATCGGTATCCATTTCTTCTGGATTTTTATTCAGTTCTTCATCCATCATCTCCTGTATTTCTTTAACTGTAAAAGTCATTGAATTTGTTTTTAATATTTCAAGGAGTTTATCATTATTCATAACATCGCCTCTATATCTATAGTTGTAGTTTTACTTGTAAAAGTAACGCTTTTAAAAAAATTTTTTCGAATTACCTATTATTTTTCGTAATTTTCTGCAAATTCTATAATGTTTTTGTTTAATTGCTGCTTCAGTTGAATTAAGCATTTTTGCGACTTCTTTGATTTTTAACTTCTTAAAGTGCAGTAAATATATAATTTCATATTCTTTTTCATTAAGTAGTTCTCTTAAATTTG
>DBFOUY010000182.1:0-5401 GCA_048365975.1 Eubacterium sp. | reverse complement strand
TAGGTGGAACAGGACACACAAACACACACCATATACATATATATCACTGACTTTTACCTATTTCATTGCAAAAACCCTAAAACTCATACGAGTTTTAGGGTTTTTCTACACGCTGAAGGAGTGCTTAGTCAGCACTTCTTGTTTTTTTATTTGCATTATTCAGTCTTTTGTTAATAAATTGTAAATTCCAAAATTTCTTTGCTTCACTTTCATTCTGTTTATACACTTAAATATTGAAGGGGCTAAAGGAGGTAAAGGTATGAAAAATAAAATAATAGCAATATTTACATTGTGTTTAATTTTATTAAACTGCACACCTGCATTCGCAAATGTTTTTATCGGAAATGGAAAAATCGGTGAGATAAAAGCAATGGAAGATGCTATAGTTTATGAAGTTAATTCGACCTTGTTGTCAGATGATACACATATAAGCAGTAACGATATTGATTACAACAAAATGATTACATTATATACAGATATAGAATTGTACAAAAACGGAAAACCTGATAACGCAAAAATGCAGGAAGCTATTAAAGATAGTAAATATGTATACTATCTTCCCATAGATTACAATGAGAAAACTATTCTTGTATGCCTTCAAAAGGATGAGAATACAGGGAAATGGCATATTGCATCTATGGGTTTGCAATCTGATTTTATTGATTACAAAGGTGAAGTTGAAAAGGTACTGAAAGAAAATAATATTAAAAATACACACGTTTATTTTGTAAACGAGCTTACAGATAATATTACTATGGGAGCTTTGGTTTGCTCTGATGATTCTGATAATGTATGGTTTAAAATACTAAGACAATTTGAAAGCAAGACTAATGGTGATGGTGGAAGTACACTTGATAAAAATTCTTTATATTCTTATGAAAATATAAAAGAGATTGCAGACAGTGAAATAGAAACATATCAGAATGGTTTTGACGGAGCATGGAGTCATACCTCGATATTAACCAACAGCAAAATCATAATAATTTCATCTGTTGCAGGGGTGGCAGTGTTAGCAATTGCTGTTGCGGCAATCTGCATTGCAAAGAAAAAGAAAACTGAAAAAGTCACTGAGGAATAAGATTTTTCATTGTATAGGAAAGAGTGGTTTATACCACTCTTTTTTGTTGACAATTTAAACTTTATAATATATATTAAAAGTAAGGAGGAGATTTTATGAACGTTTTTCAGGATTTATTTCAGAACATATTTGTAATTTATGCTGTACTTTTGGTAAGTGTTATTTTTATCTATGCTTTTCAGATTTGTCTTATGCTTGCAATCGGCTTTGACTGCAAGGCAAAGGGGATTAAAAGGCGGGCTATGTGGATGGTTCTTTCACTGCTTTTCCCTGTTCCCGTTGCAATAATTTATGCTTGTGTCAGAAACAGCGAAGAGAAAGAAAATTATAAAAAATGCTTAAGTTGCGGTGCAGTGCTTGATGACAGAGTAAGCTATTGTGCAGGCTGTGGCAGCGGCGAGTTTGCCCCTTGTGAGATAGAGAAAAAACAGAAATATTCTAAAAACAGCACAACCTGCCTTATTGTTTCGATTGTTTCATATGTTCTTGTATTAGCTTGTATTCTGGGATTTTATTTTAGTGCTTTTGCAATGTTTGACGATACTCTTGATGGTATAATTGATAAAAGTATATCAGGAGGCTCGTATAACCATCAGATTGATGATTATGATAATACCTACCATTACGGATATGATGTTGATAATAAAACAGTTTATTATGATCGTGAGGGCAATGAATATACTGAAGATTTAGCAGTAGTTTATTATGATAAGAATAATAATACATATGTCATTGATGATGAAGAATATAAATTTAAGGGCAGTGACGGTAAGATATATTATGCAGGATATTCATATGTTGATGAAGATGGTTATTTCTATTTTGATGCAGCAGGATATGAAAATGATTCAAAAAGCACTGTGTTTTACAGTTCAAAAAATGACTGCTATATAGATAGTAACGGCGTTTTGTATTACGATGCTACAGAGGTAAGCTGGGATAAGGAAGGAAAGCTTATTGACAGTTATGGTGAATATCTTCCTTATGAAACAGAATAAATAATAAAACATCCGATATGCAATTCTGCTTATCGGATGTTTCTTTTTATTGTTATTTTATTCTTTTGTTGATTTCCTTTTCAATTGATGCAAGTCCGTTTTTTGTTGTCAGGCCGATATCAATTGTAACAACTCGTTCGTCCTTAAGGGTTAAAACAACCTTTGAACTGCGGTCAACAAAGTTTTTTACAAAGCTTGGCTTGGTGTCCTTTTCTGTTTCAATCTTTTCAATGTCTGTGTATGCAAAAATGCTGTCATTGTCAAGCCCTGTAAATTCCATTTCATCACTATAGAATTTGACACCGTTTGAGAGAACCTCTTTTGTAACAAGTGCCGCAATTATCAGTGCTGCAAAATCACATATTGTAAAGATAATTATTGTGGCATTCTGCACGGCTATCAGTCTTTTTATTGCATAAATTCCATAGCCTATAACTGCCACGTCAAGAATTGCAACAACTGCAAGTGTTATTGGTGAAAGTATTCTTAAAAATTTGTCCTTCATCTGAATTTTCTCTCCTTATAATCATCAAGTAAATCAATGCTTTTTGCCTGAAATGTTTTGCCGTTAAGGTAGTCTAAGAAATTTTTATCACTGAAATTGAATTTCAGCTTATAGCTGTAAAGTGCCTGCCTGTATCTGCCCTTTTCTCTGCCGTATTTCCCGTCGCCATAAAGGGGGTGACCGATATGTGCAAGGTGTGCTCTTATCTGATGAGTTCTGCCTGTGTGCAGCTTAACCTCCAGTAGTGAAGCGTCAGGATAATAGTCAAGAACAGTGTATTCTGTAATGATTTTTTTAGAGCCTTCAATCTGATTATCTGTTACTGTAACTATATTCTTCTTTTCATTTTTTGTAAGAAAAGCAGTTAAAATCTCATTTTGCTTTTTCATTTTGCCGTGAACAACAGTCAGATAATATTTTTCGATTTCACGTGATTTGATTTTATCATTAATTGTTTTAAGTGCCTGTGAATTTTTAGCACCGATTATTATGCCGCCTGTATTTCTGTCAATTCTGTTGGCGAGTGATGGGGTAAAGGTTGATTTTTCAGGGTCCCATTCCTTTTTGTCATAAAGATATCTTTTAAGTCTTGCAACTATGTTGTCAATATAATCCCTGCCGTCAGGGTGACACAGCACACCAACCTTTTTGTTTATAAGGATTATGTTGTCATCCTCATAGATTATATCCAAATCTGTTGATGCATTTAAAAAATCGTAATGCTTTTTTTTGATTTCAAGCACGTCATCTTTAAGATAAAGTTCAAGCAAATCACCGCTGTTCAGTATCTGTTCAGGTGTGCAGCGCTTTTTATTGACCTTGATATTCTTTTTTCTTATTTCTTTATACATAAGGGATTTGGGCAGCTTGTCAAAGGTTTTTGCAATAAACCTGTCAACTCTTGCACCTGCATCCTTATCGGTAATAACAAAGCTTTTCATTTACTGTTCCTTGGCTTTTTTCTCTTCCTCAAGTTCCTGGATTTCTTTATAGAACATATTGGCTTTTACATAGACCTCAATATATCCTCTGATAATCTCAGCCATTTCACCTTTTTTATATGGGTTAAGCAGAATGTGCTCGTCGTCATCAATGGCAAGCGGACCTTTTTCGTAATCGTTAAAGGTTGGCATAAGTGAATAGCTGTCTTTGGTTTTTACTATTGAAAGCAGGGTAAAGTCAGCAGTTGCGTTAACAAAGCCCTTCTTTTTTGTGTATTTTTCAATTGTTGAAAGGGGAGAGTTATCATTGTGCTTTTTTGTGTAGCAGTATGAAATAACCTCCTCAATAAAGCTTTCAAGCTGAGTGTCGCTGTATGGGGCTTTAAGCAGTACTACTTTGTCAATATCGGCAATACCGTATTTATCACTTTCACCGCAGGGGATACCTATCATATTTTCATTTTCATCAACATAAACACTTATTGTGTAAAAATCCTTTTCCATAAAGCACCTCTTTAAATATGAATACATTAATTATAACTTATATTGAATAAAAAAACAACAGTATATTAATTGAAAAAAATACTGCCTTGTGTTAAAATATAATCGGTGATTTTATGAAAAAGGTACTTATTACAGGCGGCGCAACAGGAATAGGCAAAGCCTGTGCTCTGCTGTTTAAAGAGCACGGATATGATGTTTATATAACCTATAATAAAACAGAGCCTGATTTTGACGGCGTTACAGCAATTAAATGCGATTTGCAGAATATTGTTGATATTAAAAAGGTATTTTACAGAATTGGCAGTATTGATGTACTTGTCAATAATGCAGGTGTGAGCCTTATTAAGCAGATTAATGATACTACCGAAAGCGATTATGATTTGATTAATAATGTCAATGCAAAAGCATATTTTTTTTGTGCTAAGGAGGCAACGCTCAGAATGCTTGAATACCACAGCGGTGCAATAGTGAATATTTCATCAATGTGGGGACAGACAGGTGCTTCCTGTGAGGTAGCATATTCAATGAGCAAGGCGGCTGTTATAGGCTTGACTAAGTCACTTGCACAGGAGTTAGCACCGAGCGGAATAACTGTTAACTGTGTGTGCCCCGGTATTATTGATACACGTATGAATGACTGTTTTGATAAGGCTGAACTTGAATATGAAGTGCCTATGGGCAGACTCGGTACTCCCGAGGAGGTGGCTCAGGCTGTTCTGTTTCTGGCAGAAAACAGTTATATTACAAGTCAAATACTCGGTGTGAATGGTGGAATTGTGTAGCAAAATAAAAAATGACCTGTTGATTACAGGTCATTTTTTGCTATATGTATATTTTAATTTGATGGGTGCGGCATATATCTGTAAAGATTCATTGACAGCTTTTCAATCGGCATAGTCTGAACCATTACCTTGCCCGGTCCTTCAACAACAGTGTTGAATAAGCCCTCACCGCCGAAGAAAATATTTTTAGCACCCTTTACTGTTGTTACATCCATTTTACAGCTTGAGCTCATCATAACAAGGTGACCTGTGTCAAGAATTAGCTGCTCGCCTGCCTGTAAATCATATTCAATTACAGAACCATCAACCTCAATAAACAACAGACCCTCACCGTCAAATTTCTGCATAATAAAGCCTTCACCGCCGAAAAGTCCGCCTGTAACGCTTTTTTTGAAATGAACAGACATATTAACACCTGAGGTTGATGCAAGAAATGCACTTTTCTGACAGATTATCTGTTCGCCCTGATGAATTTCAATAGCTTTTATTTCACCGGGGCAGCAGGATGAAAATGCAATCATTCCGTTGCCGCCGACACTGGTGTATCTGTTCTGAAACATTTTATCGTTTGAAAACAGTCTGCCGATTGCTTT
>DBFOUY010000181.1:0-10153 GCA_048365975.1 Eubacterium sp. | reverse complement strand
GAATGATTCTGTTCCGGCTAAGAGCCTGATTGCACAGCTTCCGCTGACGGGTTTCTCTGAATGATTCAGATAACGATTTTTGCGGCGGAAATCTTGATATTGATTATTCGGAAAGTGATGTAACCTCCGGCTATAAAAATGGCGATCTTGCCTTTTGGACGCCTGCAAACAATTTTGTTATTTTTGTAAGTGATGAGGAAAGCTCTGCTGACACGGGAAATCTTGTCAATCTGGGACATATCACAAGCCCACAGGAAATGCTCGACGCATTAGAGGGCAGAATTGATGTCACAATTGCCTTGAAATCAGAGAACAGTCAGACAGAGCAAACACAACCAAATAACACAAAATCAGAAAATGTGCGGATTAAAATCACCGCAGGAGACACAGAGCTTTTTGCGGAACTTGAAAATAATGCGACAACCAAAGCGCTTATTGAAAAAATGCCGATGACGCTTTCTATGCAGGATTTATACGGGCGTGAAATGTGCTACCGCTATGGAGCAAATGCACTTCCCACAGATAATCTTCGTTCGGACGGATATGAGGTGGGAGATATTGCCTACTGGCCGCCGAGGGGCAGCTTAGTCATTCTCTATAAACAGAATGGCGAGCAATTTGAAAGACAGCATATAGGACATATTCGTGATGGGGTTGAAATTTTTGAAAATACCGGAGACGCAGAAGTAACCTTTGAGGTTGTTTCTGATTAAGCCTTGAGGAAGGAGCGAATGAAATATGAAACGATTTACTGCTGTATTATTGATAATGATATTATCGGTTTCGTTATGTGCCTGTTCCAAAAGGACAAAAACGGAATCTGTATTATAAGCATTACTGATACAGAACTTGCAGAACAGGATTTGAACGATGAAAATGAAACTTAGCCCAAGGGCTTTGTTTCGCTGCCATTCGGCTAGCGTAATACAAAGCCGAAACTCGCAGATACCAAAGCATCTGTTATCGTGTTCGCTTTGAAATAAAATAAAAAACATCTCGTTCCATTTCTTCCTGTGACCTTGACAAATTGCCACAAATCGAGTTTTGTATTTGTTTTGAGTAGTTTGTTTAGTTGAGTTTTCTTTCTCATTTTTGTTTTGACAGCCTTTTGTATTGTTTATCTACCAAAATTGATGTCATGCAGCAATTCTATGAACCTTGTATAAGTTCGTTTGCTGCACTCCACCGAGAAATGATTTTTTGATTTCAATATATCCATTTTCTTTAAGCCAGTGCAATGCACGGCGAGCAGTGTTGACACTGACATTGCAGTATTCAGCAATATGTTCAACCGAATACCAACATTCATCGACACTATTTTTTCTGCTGACAAGAAAACTGTATACTGCAAAATCTCTTGGTTTCATATCCTCATCAAAAATACAATTTGGCAGTAAAAAATAATTTCCGTTAATGTTATTGGACCTCCTTTCTAAATTTTGCGGATTTCAGAATAAAGTGACAAAATAAAAGTCGGACACTGAAACCTACACATACTTTTACACAGACTACCCCCTTGTGTGAGGAATAGTTATGTAAGTATGTATTCGTTTCAATGCCCGACTGTATCGTTCATTAAACTAAAAATATTTTAATTCTGATTGATTAAAACTAAAAGTAAAAATAAAATATTCAATTGTAATGTATAATATTGACTTCCTCTGTCAACACTATTTAGTTTAGTAAAGTTTAATGTTACTGTCAATATGAAAATTAAATTTGAATTAATACAGAGTTTTGTCTGTAAAAAAAATATTAAATCACTTAAAATTACTATTGACAAATCAATTTATCAGTGATAATATAACAGTGTTATATAACACTGTTATGCGAGGTGCATTATGAGTAATGAGGATGCAGTAACCCTGCGTAATATTATGGATGCAGGCAGAAAAGAATTTTTGGACAAAAGTTTTAAAACAGCTTCACTAAGGAATATCGTTAAAGAAGCAGGTGTAACTACAGGTGCTTTTTACGGATATTTTTCAAGCAAGGAAGCACTTTATACATCTATTGTTGAACCACATGCAACAGCGATAATGGGTAGATTTATGAAATCTCAGTTTGATTTCGCTGATCTGCCTTATGAAGAACAGCCTAAACATATGGGTGTTGAATCAGCGGATTGTGTTGATTGGATGATCGACTATATGTATGAGAATTACGATGATGTTAAAATACTCATTTGCTGTAATGACGGAACAGCTTATGAAACTTTTGTTGACCGTATGGTTGAGGTTGAAGTTGAGTCAACTTTCAGATATATTGAGGTTCTTAAAAATCTTGACAAGGAAGTGAAGCAAATTGATGAAGATTTGGCCCATATGATAGCGAGTGGTATGTTCAATGGTATATTTGAGGTTTTGTATCACGATATGCCTAAAGACAAAGCAAAAATTTTCGTAAAACAGCTACAGGAATTTCATATGGCCGGCTGGAATAAAATTATGGGGCAATAAAGCCCATAATTTTTTACGCATGAGTTAGCAATAACTAACCATCGTATATAACACTTATGTGTGTATAAATAATTTTTTAAGGAGGGATATGCTTGAAAAAGCAATCGAATTTATCAAGACTGATGGATTATGCAGGCGGGCATAAATATTTTACATATGCCTCTTGGGTTCTATCTGCAGTCAGTGCAATTATTGCACTTGTACCATTCTGGTACATATGGAAAATAATTAAGGAAGTGATTGAGATTACGCCTGATTTCAGCAAAGCTGAAAATCTGACGCATAATGGCTGGATGGCAGTTTTGTTTTCTGTATTATCAGTTGTGTTTTACATTGCAGGATTAATGTGTTCACATATTTCAGCATTCCGTGTTGCAACAAATATGAGAATAAAGACAATGGAACATATTGTAAAATTGCCTCTGGGATTTGCAGAAAGTTTCGGCAGCGGTAAACTTCGTAAAATTGTAAATGAGTCAAGTGCTGCCACTGAAACTTATCTTGCACATAATTTGCCTGATAAGGCAGGAGCGATATTTACCCCGATAGGATTGATTATTTTGCTTCTTGCTTTTGATTGGAAATTAGGTTTGCTCAGCCTCGTTCCTGTTATTTTAGGATTTTTAATTATGTCGGCTATGACAGGAAAAAGAATGAAAGTGAAAATGGTGGAATATCAGAATGCACTTGATGATATGTCAAATGAAGCTGTTGAATATGTGAGGGGTATTCCTGTTATAAAAACCTTTGGTCAGACAGTTTTTTCATTCAAAAAATTTAAAAGTTCTATTGAAAGATATGAGAAATGGGTAATTGCGTATACAAAGGATTTACGCTTGCCTATGCTATTTTACACAACAGCGATTAATTCAGTATTTGCATTTTTGATTGCAGCAGGGATTTATTTCACAAAGGATGGGATTACTAATGAGTTTTTGCTTAATCTTTTGTTTTATATAATAATTACCCCTATAATCTCTATTACTTTAACAAAAATTATGTATCAAAGTGAAAATGCAATGATTGTTGATGATGCAATAAACAGAATTGACGGTATACTTAATTTAAAACCGCTGAAAGAAACAGATAAGCTAAAGCATCCTTTTGATGCATCTGTAAATATAGAGAATGTAAGCTATAGCTATGATGGTGAAAATTTTGCACTCAGGCATATTTTTGCCGATATAAAATCAGGGCAGACAGTTGCTTTTGTAGGACCGAGCGGCGGTGGAAAAAGTACACTTGCAAATATTATTTCAAGATTTTTTGATCCGCAGGAAGGCAGAGTGCTTGTCGGTGGTGTTGATGTTAAAGATATTCCTAAAGAGGAATTAATGAATACAATATCATTTGTATTTCAGAACAGTAAATTGGTGAAAGCATCCATACTTGATAATGTCAGAATGGGTAAACCAAATGCATCTAAGGAAGATGTTATGCACGCTTTAAAGGCTGCTCAGTGTATGGATATTATTGAAAAATTGCCGAATGGTGTTGATACAGTAATCGGAACAAACGGCGTTTATCTTTCAGGTGGTGAGCAACAGAGAATTGCGATTGCAAGAGCAATGCTGAAAAATTCACCCATTATCATTCTGGATGAGGCAACAGCTTTTGCCGATCCTGATAATGAGGTTCGGGTTCAGAAGGCAATGAATGAGCTTTCAAAGGGTAAAACAGTTATTATGATTGCACACCGACTGTCAACAGTCGCAAATGCCGATAAAATTTTTGTTCTTGAAAACGGCAGTATTGCTGAAAGCGGTACCTGTAATGAATTGATAGCTCAAAATGGATTGTTTTCAAAAATGTGGAATAATTATCAGGTATCTGTAAAATGGAAAGTTGCGAAGGAGGTGCAGTAATATGATAAAAAAATTACAGAGAAAATACGCTCTTTCAGAGCAAGGCGCAAAGGATTTAATTAAAGGTATTGCCGGCTGTGTTTTTCAAAATATTGCACTTATGTTTCCTGTAAGTTTGCTGTATTATCTTGTTGGCGATTTAATGCAGGGATGTATTGATAAAAACCGAATTGCATTTTATGTAATAGGATGCATAATATGCATTGCTTTAATCATGCTTTCAACCTGGTTTCAGTATAATGCAACATATCTTTCAACATATGTTGAGTCAGGTGTAAGAAGAATAACACTTGCGGAAAAGATGCGAAAAATACCACTGTCATTTTTCGGTAAAAAAGATTTGGCTGATTTGACAAGCACAATTATGGCAGACTGTGCAACGCTTGAAACAACAGGTTCACACTATATTCCAACTCTTATAGGCTCAATTATTTCAACAACGCTTATTGCTGTAAGTATGTTTTTCTTTGACTGGCGTATGTCAATAGCTGCCCTTTGGGTTTTGCCGGTTGCTTTTGCAATAGTCGGTTTTTCTGCAAAAGTGCAGGAGAAGTTAAGTGAAAAGGCAATGAAAGTGAAACTTGCCTGTGCCGATGGTATTCAGGAATGTATTGAAATATCACGTGATTTAAAAGCAAATAATGCAGAGCATACATATTTAAATGGATTAAATAAGAAAATCAAGGCAGTTGAAACTCGTTCTGTAAAAAATGAATTTTCTGTAGCAGCATTTGTTGTTACAGCAGGTTTAGTTCTTAAACTCGGAATTGCAACAACCGCTCTTGCAGGTGCAGCACTATTGGTAAAAGGTGAAATCAGTGTTCTTACCTTCTTTATGTATCTCCTTGTGGTATCAAGATTATATGATCCTCTGCAAACAGCACTACAGAATCTTGCGGCAGTTATTTCTGTTCGTACAAATGTGAAAAGAATGGATGAAATACTTTTTCACTCTGTTCAGACGGGCAGTAATCGTCTTTCAAATAAAGGATATGATATTGAATTCAGCAATGTTGGCTTTGCATATAATACAGGAGAAAGAGTACTTAAAGATGTTTCATTTACTGCAAAGCAAGGAGAAATCACAGCACTTGTTGGTCCGAGCGGCGGAGGAAAGACAACAGTATCAAGACTTGCATCACGATTCTGGGATATTAATCAGGGCAAAATCACTATCGGCGGTATGGATATTTCAAAGGCTGACCCTGAAACATTATTATCACTTTATTCAATTGTATTTCAGGATGTAACGCTGTTTAACAATTCTATTATGGAAAATATCCGTGTAGGCAGAAAGAATGCAACGGATGCTGAAGTTATAGCAGCGGCAAAACTTGCAAACGTTGATGAATTTGCACTTAAACTGCCAAATGGATACAATACCGATATCGGTGAAAATGGATGTCAGCTTTCAGGAGGTGAAAGACAGCGTATTTCCATTGCACGAGCCTTTCTGAAAAATGCACCTATCATATTACTTGATGAGGCAACAGCATCACTTGACGTTGAAAATGAAACACTGATTCAGACTGCGCTTTCAAGGCTTATTCAAAACAAAACGGTTCTTGTTATTGCTCACAGAATGAGAACAGTTGCAGGTGCAGATAAAATAATTGTGCTTAAAGACGGCTATGTTGCAGAAGAAGGTACACCACAGAGTCTGCTTGATAAAAATGGCATATTTAAGCATATGGTTGACTTGCAGACACAGTCGCAAAGCTGGACAATTTCATAGTAATTTAAGGGGGTCTGTTTATGCAGACTCCTGTTTTTTTGTACTTGACAAACAAGTTAGACTATGCTAACCTAATAATAGACAATTATTCATTTGCGTTGTTCTATGGCAGCAACCGATATTTTTTATATCGCAGTTAGTGATAACTAACTGAAAAAGAAAGGATTAAAAATGGCATTAATAGAATTTAAAAATGTTACAAAGCAATATTTTACAGGGCTTCATATTATCAATGCCCTTAATGAGGCAAGCTTTGAAATTGATAAAGGGGAGTTTGTTGTTATTCTCGGTCCCAGCGGTGCAGGAAAATCTACTCTTTTAAACCTGTTGGGCGGTATGGAACAGGCAACGAGCGGTGAAATTGTTGTTGACGACAAGAGCATTACATCGTTAAATGACAGTAAGATGACTAAATACAGAGCATCGGATGTCGGTTTTGTGTTTCAGTTTTATAATTTAATTCCCACATTAACTGCTATTGAGAATATTGAACTTATTTCGGATATATGTGACAATGCAGTATCTGCATCACAGGTGCTCGATGAGGTAGGATTGCTTGATCACAAATATCAGTTTCCGTCGCAGCTTTCTGGCGGTGAACAGCAGAGAGTATCCATAGCCAGGGCAATAAGCAAAAATCCTAAAATGCTTTTATGTGATGAGCCGACAGGTGCACTGGACAGTGAGACAGGTGTTCAGATATTAACTCTTTTACAGAGCCTTTGCAGAGAAAAAGGTACAACAGTCATTATTGTTACACATAATTCTGCACTTGCAGAGGCGGCTGATAAAGTTATTAAGGTCAAAAATGGTGAAATTAAGGCTGTTATTATCAATAAAAATCCTAAAGCAGTAAATGAGGTGAATTGGTAATGCTCAGGCAAAAAATGTTTCAGGATATGAAACAAAACAAATGGCAGTTTATTTCAGTTATGATAATGGCTTTTTTAGGTGTTTTTATGTTTACAGGCATCGGAGGAGAATGGGCCGGTATTGAAAACTACCGAGAAAGCTATTACGAGGAAACAAATCTTGCAAATGGCTGGATATGGGGCGAGGGATTCAGCAATAACGATGTAAATAAGATTAAAAATATTGACGGAGTAACAGACGCCGAAAAAAGATGTTATGTTGAGGTGACAGGTCAGGACGAATTTAATCCGACTGTGTATCTTTACGGCTTGGAAAAAATTTCAATATGCAAGCCGTTTGTGGTTGACGGTGAAAAATTCAGCAGTGATGCTGAAAATAAAGTATGGCTCGATAAGCGTTTTGCGGATGCAAAGGGTCTTAGTATTGGCGACAAATATACATTTGTATTTGAAAATGTGCCTTTTTCATTAGAAATTGCAGGTCTTGTTTACAGCAGTGAATATCAATACTATTCTAATGAAAATGATTTATGGCCTGATTTCAACAACATAGGTTTTGCATATTGCTCATATAAATCACTGCCTGTTAAGGAATATATTATTAATTACATAAAAAATAGTGATAAATCTGTTGAAGAACTGATTAATGAATTTGCTGCAGAAAGTGAAGATATTAAAAACAATGCTGATTTGATAAAGCATTTTTCAAAAGATACGATTGTTTCTATGCTTGAAAAAGCAGATGCAGGCGAGTTTGTGCAAATGACTCCGTTTACACAAATTATTTTCACCTCATCAGTTGATGCAGCAGATTTGTCGGATGAAATAGACAAAAGCTTAAAGGATAATTATGCTGTTTATACTACACGATCTGAAACAGAGGGTATAATGATGCTTGACTCTGAAGTTGAGCAGCATAAAATGATGGGTGCAGTCTTTCCTGTGGCATTTGTGCTTATTGCCATACTTGCAATTATCACAAGTATGAACAGGCTTGTTAATAATCAGAGAATACAGATTGGTACGCTGAAGGCACTTGGATTCAGTAAATCAAAAATTCTTTTGCACTATGTTAATTATGGTTTCTGGACAAGTCTTATCGGTTCTGTTATCGGCTGTATTGTTGGTCCTTTAACTTTGCCGTATTTATTCTATAATTCAATGTCAAGCTACTATACTCTGCCTGAATGGAAAACAGGATTTGATATTTCGTTTATACTTGTAGCTGCAGTAACAGTTCTTGTCTGTACACTTACAACTTTTTTAACTGTCTATAAGGTGCTTGGTGAAACACCTGCTGCAACACTCAGACCCAAGGCACCTAAGAATTTCAAGCTTACAAAGATTGAACAATCTTCATTCTGGAGCAAAATGAATTTCAGCTTCAGGTGGAACTGGAGAAACTTTATCAGGGGAAAAGCAAGAACCCTTATGGGCATAGTCGGTACAATAAGCTGCATGGCACTGCTTGTCGGTGCGTTTTCAATGTATGACTGTATGGATGATATGGAGCATTGGATGTACAATGAAATTCAGGTGCAGGAAACAAGAATGACGCTTGACCCATCTGTAACAATTAGTGATGCAGAGCATATTGCCAAAGATATTGACGGAGAGCTGATTATGACTTCTCCTATAGAGATCAGAGCAAATGGAATGAAAAAAACACAAACAGTCACGGTTACTGACGGTAGCGGTTGTTTTTATATTACCGATGTAAACAGAAATCAGATTTCACCTGATGACAATACTGTTGCCGTATCATTAAAAACAGCAGATGCTCTCGGATTAAAGGATGGTGACGAGTTTGAATGGCATATTTATACATCTGATAATTGGGTGAAATCAAAAATAACCGTTATATCAAGAACACCTATGAATCAGGGCTTAACCATAACAAGAAATACGCTTGAAAGGCTTGGATATGATTTCACTCCGAATTACGCTGATACCTTGCAGAAACTGCCGGATTATCAAAATGAATATGTCAAAAATGTTTTAACTGCGGATGATTTGCATAATTTCTGGGATAATTATATGGAAACAACGAATCTTATGGTTGTTATCCTCATACTGCTTGCTTTAATTCTTGCCGTAATTGTTCTCTACAATCTCGGTCAGCTCACATTTACGGAAAAAGAAAGAGAAAATGCTACGCTGAAGGTGATAGGCTTTTCAACAGGCAGAATATTAAAGCTTAACCTTATTCAGAATTTAATATTCTCAGTAGTTGGCGTTGTTTTAGGTTTGCCTTGCGGGCTTTCCCTTGTATCTGCTGTTATTGATTCGGCAGGCAGTGAATTTGATATGATGGTACGCTTAAGTGCACCTTCATTCTTTATCAGTGCAGGAATCACAATCGGCGTATCTTTGCTTGTCAGCTTTTTATTCCGAAAAAACATCAGAAAACTTGATATGGTAACATCACTGAAAGGCGTGGAATAGGTGAAAGTATGAAGGATATTACAAATAAAAAATTCTGGCAGCGTTTCGCAAAAATATATGCACCGTTTATGAAAAGCAGTGCTCCGCTCTACAATGAAATATGTGATAAAATCAAATCAAAACTTAATAAGAATATGAATGTGCTTGAGCTTGCCTGCGCAACAGGTCAGTTATCTTTTACCCTTTCAGATTATGTAAAATCATATGAGGCAACTGATTTTTCACAGGCAATGATAACTGAGGCAAAGAAAAAGTCAAGAAATTCAAAACTTCATTTTTCAGTGCAGGATGCCACTGACCTTCCATATTCAAATGCTTCATTTGATGCAGTCATTATTTCAAATGCACTTCATATTATGCCGTATCCTGAAAAAGCATTGTCAGAAATAAAAAGAGTTTTGAAAAATGATGGTATTCTGTTTGCTCCAACATTTATTCACGGAAAAAGCGGTGGTTATCGAATAAAAATTAAGTTAATGGAGTTGGTCGGTTTTCATACATATTCAAAATGGTCTGAAGAAACTTTTACTAAATTCATTATACAAAATGGCTTTAAACCACAAAATCGTATGATTATCGGTGATTCTTTGGCTCCGCTTTGCTATATGGAATGTACTAAATAATAGTGACTTATAAAGAAAGGCAAGGAGAAATCCTTGCCTCAGCGTGTAGAAAAACCCTAAAACTCGTATGAGTTTTAGGGTTTTTGCAATGAAATAGGTAAAAGTCAGTGATATATATGTATATGGTGTGTGTTTGTGTGTCCTGTTCCACCTA
>DBFOUY010000180.1:0-4525 GCA_048365975.1 Eubacterium sp. | reverse complement strand
TGCAGGGTGTAGGGCCTGCATAATAAATAACCGCATCCTGCAAATCATACGGCAGCTTTTCGCCCTTGCTGATACTTTCGGCAATACGCTTATGTGCAGCATCACGGGATGTATATACAGTGCCTGACAGCACTACCCTATCCCCTGCACGAAGCTCAGATGCAAAGGAGCGAAGTTCATTTGTATTCAAAATATATTCCATTACTTTTTACCAAGCTGTTCCTTTAAAAGCTTATTCTCTTCCTCAAGGGTCTCAAGCATAGCGATATTCTGCTTAAGCTCCCTGCTGACTGATTTCAACTGAAAGTCGAGATTTGAATTTACAATTTCAAGCCGCTGACACTCAAAATTAACATCCTCAAGTGCCGCCATAAGACGTGAAATCTCATCAGTAAGCCTTTTTATATCGTCCTTTCTGTTCATTCTGATCCTTCCATATCAAATTACAAAAAAGGGGTTGTTGATGCAACCCCTAATTTTATTAGCTGTCGATGTCAACGTCCTTTTCAAAATAACGTGAACCGAACCAATTTACCTTAAGAGTATACTCTTCTTCGAGCTTTTCAGACTGAGAAGCACCGTCAGCACTTGCAAGAGCGGTTTTTGCATTATACTCCCAGATTTTTTCACCTGTTGTTCCTACAAAATACATAATATGGTAACCATAGGTAGATCTTACTATACCCGTATCCCCTGTCTTTCTGCCATTATCAAAGCACCAAGCAGAGAATGTGTTAACCATCTGTCCAGGAATAACTGCCTCATAAAGACCGCCATTATCCTTTGAGCCTGTATCTTCAGTCTTTTCCTTAGCAAGTGCAGCAAAGCTATCCTCTGTTGCATCGCCTGATTTCCAGCTATTAAGAATTTCCTCAGCCTTAGAGTAAGCAGCCTTCCACTGATCCTCAGTAGCATCAGTCGCTGATTTATCATCATCAGTTTCAGGTGCGATAAGAATGTGACGAACATTAACGGTTTCAGCATTTGTAATTGCTGCAGGAGTAATTACATATACAACTGATGTACTGTGCTGATAAATGTCGCCTGCTTTTCTGTCAGCACTGAAGAGCCAGTCAAGACCTGAATATGTCTGCTCCTCGTCATCGCTGTGCTCCTCACCCTCTTCATGATTATGAGGGTCAGCAGTTGCGATGGCAGCCTGCTGGCTCTGAAGAATTGACTTTGTTACACCATACTGTGTTGTAAATCCGTCCTCTTTATAAGCCATTTTATTGAAATCTGTTGTTGAGTACTTAGCTGCAAGTTCTGCAAAGTTTGAGCCGTCAGCCTTAAGCTCGTCCTTGAATGCCTTTGCATTATCCTCACTGTCAGCCTCAAAGAGCTTAATATCAACAGCCTGTAAATCAGCAGTATGCTCATCCTTGTACTTATTGACATCATCAGCAGTATATTCCTTGCTTTCAACATCAGCCGAAAGTGCTGTCTTATAGTTTGAAGCAATATACTGGCGTATGCTCTCTGTTCTGAATACCTTTTCAGTAACGCCCTTACCCATTGCTCTTACAAGGTAACCACTGAGTGTATAACCGTACTTATTAGCAGTTTCCTCATATGATTTAACTGTTTCCTCAAGCTGATCCTTCTGATCCTGTGTAATATCAGGATCCTCACCGCCGTTTGCCTCAACAGCAGCTAAATAATAAGTATAGGTTGACTCAATAGCGTCAAGCACCATATCGTCAAGATGCTCAGCCCAAGTCATTTCTTCATTCTTTTCTTTATCAGTATAGGTCTGCTTGGAAAGCTTCTGAGTAAAGTCAACATCAAGACCAAGCTCTGACAAATCAAGTCCGTACTGCTCATACTGCTCCTGCTGACTTTTAAGGCTGTTATAGGTGGATGCATAATAGAAATTATATGTACTAACCTTAACCTTTGCCTTCTGGTCACCGTTTGATACAGTAACACCTGTAAGTGTCTGAGCAGGAAGGCTTAAAGATGCAATAAAGCCTTTTCTAACAGTACCTGTTGCAACATAAGTGACAAGAAGAGCTATAACAATAACAATGCAAACTGCTGACTTAATAATTGTTGCAGTCCTCTTTGGTATTTTAATTCCTCCTGCACTTTTTTTATTTTCTTTTTTTGTTGATTTATCCTTACCCGAGCCGATTGAGCCTCCTGTAAGAATATCATCCTCAATAGGTTTTTTTGCCATTTCAATTCATCCTTTTAATAAAATTGTAAATCATACAAACAGTATTTTACACCATTATGCAAAATATTACAAGTATTAATTTTTTTATATAAAATTGTCGAAAATTTTACTGAGCAGTCTGCTCTGCTGATGTCTGGTCAGCAGAAGCTTTTCTTGATTCATAAAAACTGCTTATTGCTTTTTCAATGTTTTTTTCATGACGCTTTTTATCTGCTTTTTTTTCTATTGTACTGATTATTTCAGCTTTAAGCTCTGAAATAATCTGAGCCTCATATGACGGGCAATTATTTACAAAGAACATTATGTGATAACCGTAATCCGATTCTACTATATCTGTGTCGCCGTATTTGCGGTTTTCATCTACTGACCATTTCTCGAAAGAAGGAACCATCTGACCTAAGCTGACACCTTCATAAATTCCTCCGAAAGCACCATTGGAACCGGCTGAGGTTGAGCCTGTATCAGTACTGTACTGCTCGGCAAGAAGTGCAAAGCTATACTCGGTTTTATCACCGCTGTTGAACTCATTGAGTATTTCTTCTGCCTTAGGCTTAGCTTCCTCAATCTGCTTCTTTGAAAAGCTTGCATTGCCGTTTTCGTCAGTTTCCTCGCCCTCACCCTCAGGCTGAACAAGAATATGTCTTACAGTATATGTTTTATCATCAAGAAGCTTTGCTTTTTCGGTTTTCAGAATAATATATGCATTACCCATTGACTCATCCACATATGTGTTTTTTGAGCCGACAGCTGTATCGTCACTGAAAAGCCATTCATTGATTTCATCACTGAACGGAGAGTCGCTTCCTGTAACAGTGGCATCTATTCTCTGCTCATATGATGCTATTGCTGTTTTTTCAGCCTCCTCCTGAGTCATATCCTCATTTGAAGCCATTGCATTTGCAGCTTCCTGATCAATTAAATCCTTGTAAACCTCAGGTACCAGACCAATGATTGAATCTCTGTCGGTAACCTTGCTGAGGCAATCATCAACTGCCTTCTTTGATTCTGCCTTAGTTTTATCATCAGTGCTGTCATACTCAAGCATAAGATAACTGAAATTTATGGTGTTATACTTTTGCTTATTATCAGCAAAATATGCATCTATTTCATTCTGTGAAATTGATGTTTCGGCAGCAAGCTTGCCTTTATAATTAGCAGTAATATAGTATTGCTCAAGCATCAGACGAAGTGTATCCTCACTGCAATAGCTGCCGAAATTCTTTCCGATATATTCATCGAGCGTGATATTCTGACTTGAAGCAGAGGTCTTAAGGTTCTCTATCTGACTGTTTATATTTTCCTGCTGTGCTGAGGTCAGTTTAATTCCATCTTTAACAGCAGCAGTATAATAAGCAGTTATCTGTTCAATCTCTTTAAGTGTCTCCTGCTCAAAATACTCTTTCCATGTTATCTGATTTCCGTCTGCGTCGGTAGTATACTGAGCGTCATAATCCTTTGTTGTATCAAGATCAAAATAACCATAGCTTGCATAGTTTTCGTGATAAGTAACCATACTTGAATAATAATAGTTAAACATACCTACGCTTACTTTTGTTCCGTCAACTGTCGCAACAACAGATGCAGGATTCATCATTTTACCCTCTTTACCGTTCGGAACAGTGTAATATCTTATACCAAGAACAACAAGCATTACAGCAATGACTAAAATCAAAAGTGCTGTGGGAATAAAATGAAGAATGTCCTTTTTTCTGCTGTCCTTAATCTCTGTCTGTGCTGAAGGCGACTGATACTCAAGCATTTCTGATGACGGCTCAGGTGAAGGTAAATCAACCTCACCATCAAATAAATCATCACTTAATGTAGGGGCTTCAGCTTCAAACTGCCAGTTATCGTTTGTTTCGTAATTAACTCCGTTCTTTTCCTCAAGCACAGCTTCGTCAGTTTTTTTCTCAGGGATATTATCCTCTGCGGTATCATTGAGCTTTTCAAACTCCATATCTTTTTCGTCCATAACAACACTCCTAATTAATAGATACCAAATTATTATACAATAACAATCCGCTTTTTTCAACAACTTTGAATGTAAAAAAAATGTTAATACAATATTAAAATGCTTACAAATAATGTTAACACTTGAAAAATACAGGCTGATATAGTATTATATTGAAAGAATTACGTCAACAGAGGTTAGAAATGAGCGAGAAAATATCAAGCCTTAAAGCCGGATATAAAAAAAATCCCGGCTGGTACTGGCTTTTGGCAATAGTGTTCTTTTTCCCCGTACTACCTGAATATATAAGCCCTTTTCTTCTTTTTGCAGGCTTCATTGTTTTTAAAAGGCAATGGTCACGTGAGGGCAGAAAGGCTAAGGTAGGTACACTCGGA
>DBFOUY010000179.1:0-4972 GCA_048365975.1 Eubacterium sp. | reverse complement strand
TATAAAAACCGTAAAATTTGTTTCAGCATCAACAACAAGCTATACAATCAAGGGACTTGATGCAAGCTGTCTTTATAAATATAATATCAGGGCATACAGAAAAGTCGGTGACAGTACTTATTACGGTGTTTATACAAATGATTTAATGACAAGAACAAGATCAGCAAATACTACGATGCGTTATGTTGCCATTAATGGTAATAATTTATACGCAAGCTGGAATACTGTTCGCGGTGCAGGCTATGTTCTTATTTACGCAACTGATTCACGCTTTACTAATGCTAAAGAAATCTATATTAATGACAGCCGAACAGGCTCCTATACTATTAAAAATATTAACAGAAACAAAACCTATTATGTTAAGGTGTGTCCTTTTACCACTCTGAATGGTACAAAATATTTCAGTGCGAAAAGTCCGTATATCAGTACAGGGCTTTCAAAAAGATTAGCGATTACAAGCTCCTATTATGTTAATAATGCAAACAGAACAACAAACCTGAGACTTGCTTCAAATGCGATTAACGGTACTGTTGTTATGCCGGGTGAAACATTCTCATTCAACAAAACAGTTGGTCAGAGAACATACTCAAAGGGATATAAGGATGCACCTGTATTTACAGGACCAAATGCTAAAAATATTGAAAACGGTGTAGGTGGCGGAATATGCCAGGTGGCTTCTACATTATTCAATACAGTGCTCTATTCTGATTTGCAGATAGTGGAAAGACATCAGCACAGCCAGAGAGTGAACTATGTTCCGCTTGGTCGTGATGCTGCAATATCATGGGGCTCACAGGATTTCAGATTTAAAAACACATCATCATATCCTGTTAAAATATTTATGACCTTAAGTAACGGGAAAATTACTTGTGAATTCAAAACAAGCGCTGAAGCCGGAATTCCAAGTATAAAGCTTGATGTTCAGCAGTCAGGAAAAAATTTCACTCTCAGAAGATATTCCAGCGGTAAATGTAATTATACAACACGTTCATACTATTAATAACAAAAAGCACTTAATGAGTTTATTCATTAAGTGCTTTTTGTGTAAAAGAAATCCCACAGTATTTCTACTGTGGGATTTAAACTGTTATGTATTATCTTTTAATGTCATCCCACTTAACGCCGTTAATCTGGAATAAATCATCAAATTTATAAACATTGCTTTCTTCCTTAGTGTGGCTTGGGTACCATACCTGAGCAAAGAATGGATTTGTCTTTGCAACAGCATCGTAATTCCACTCCTTCTGAGGAATGTAGCATTCAGGACACCAGTGTCCGCCAAGAAGAATAAGAGCAGGTGATGCCTCAAACTCTGCACCGCAAAGACCGCATTTCCACTTAAGCTTTGTAGCCATATCGCCCTTAGTCATTGACTCTGACAGACATTCACCGCCACGGAATTTAGCAGCAGCCTTCATATCCTCAATATCAAGCTCGCTCTCAGGCTTGCTCTCGTCATAACCATGGTCAAGCTTAAATTTCTCAGCAGCAGCATTATCCTTGTCAAACTTAATGATTTCAAAATCTTCCCACTTTGAAGGAATCTTTCTGTAATCGTCCATTGAACCATAGTATGCTGAAATTCTTACAGGATCCTCAGTCTTAACCCAGTCAAGAGTACCAAAATCCTTTGTTTCAGCAATCTTCTTCATAAATGGCTTAGCACAAGCTGCAACAAGGTTCTTAGGAAGATATCTTGGTATTTTGAAGTAGAATTCTACCTGATCAGCAAGACGGTTGAAGTAATCCTGTACAGGTAAATTCTCGCGGAAGTGTAAGAAATCTTCAAGCTTGTCACCATCAGCGTAGAACTGACCGTGGAAGTTCTTTGTAATGAACCAGTTTGGCTCAAAGAGCTTTTCAGGACCTGCAAGACCAAGTGTGCCAAGAAGGAGACACTCGAACTCATAGTTAGAAATTCTGTATTCCTTACCTGAACCGATGTTGAAGAAATGATTCCAGAAATCAGAACCAAGGTTACCCTTCTTATCCTCAAGAACAAGGTTGCACATAAGACGACCTGAGTCCTCGACTGTACACCATTCAAGAACACCATTAACAGGAACATGGAACATAATAGGATCCATATTCTTTAAGATATTTGGATAAAGAATACCTGACTGACGCATAACAACCCAGTTTTTGATACCGCTTTCAACGAAAGTACGCTCAGCAACTGTTTTTGAAATAGCATAGTGGTCGTAAATAGAAATTTTAATCGGGTCACCGCAGCGTCCCCAGTGGATAGGATAGTTACGTCCGCCTGTTTCAGCAACTGTACCGATGTAGCAAACCTTAACTGCATCAGGATCAGGCTGAGCGAGAACAGCTTTACAGATGTTCTGAGCAGCACCGATGTTTGTTGACTGAGTTCTGTAAGGTTTCCAGTCTGCAGTAGGTGATACCATACCTCCGACATGAAGAACATAGTCAGAACCTGTTACACCTTCAAGGATAGAATCATAGTCGCCAAGGTCGCCCCATACAATCTTTACGTTTGGCTTAGCCATAAGACCCTTGAGCTTTTCCTCATTTTTAGGGCTTTTTCTTGCAAGCATCTTTACATTGATGTCGCTTGGGTGCTTAATCATTTCCTGAACAGCAGCCCAACCCATATTACCGGTACCACCAGTAATAAATACTGTTTTCTTTGCCATAAATTTTCCTCCTTAATTGAGCAAATGTATACTCTTAAATTATAAACTAATTATAAACAAATTTCAACAGTCAAACAAAAATAATCATTTCATATGTAACAAAAATTTCACTTGTTTGTTGTGCAATATTAACAAAATAAATTTATGTTGACAATGTTAATTAACTGGTGTATTATATATCTGAAGTTAATATACTTATCAAGAGTGGTTGAGGGACAGGCCCGTTGAAGCCACAGCAACCTGCTTTATGTAAGGTGCTAATACCTGCGTTGACCGAATGATGAGGTTATTGTTTGCACATACCTCACGTATGTGCTTTTGTTTTGTAGGGAGGAAGTATTATGTCTAATTTTTTATTTACAAGTGAATCTGTCACAAAAGGACATCCTGATAAAATCTGTGACCAGATTTCTGATGCAATTCTTGATGAAATGATTAAGCAGGACCCTATGAGCCGTGTTGCTTGTGAAACCACTTGCACAACGGGTCAGGTTCTTGTTATGGGTGAAATTACAACAAATGCCCAGGTTGATATTCCGTCAATCGTTCGCAAAACTGTTTGTGAAATCGGATATGATGATGACAAAAAGGGCTTTAATGGTAATACCTGTGCTGTTTTAACAGCTCTTGACAAGCAGTCAGCAGATATTGCAATGGGTGTTGATAAATCCTTTGAGCTTAAAAACGATGAGAATGACGAATATAATCTTAATGGTGCAGGCGATCAGGGTATGATGTTCGGTTTTGCCTGTGACGAAACAGATGAGCTTATGCCTCTGCCTGTCAGTCTTGCTCATAAGCTTGCTTTAAAGCTTACTGAGGTAAGAGAAAACGGCACTCTGCCATATCTTTATGCTGACGGAAAAACTCAGGTAACAGTTAAATATGTAGACGATAAGCCTGTAAAGGTTACCGCTGTTGTAGTATCAAGTCAGCACAGTGCTGATGTTAATCTTTCTCAACTCAGAGAGGATATTATTGAGAAGGTTATTAAAACAACAGTTCCTGCCGAGCTTATTGATGATGACACCGTTTATTATGTTAATCCGACAGGCAGATTTGTTATCGGTGGTCCTAACGGCGACTCAGGTTTAACAGGCAGAAAAATTATTGTTGATACATATGGTGGTTATGCACGTCACGGCGGCGGTGCTTTCAGCGGTAAGGACCCGACAAAGGTTGACCGCTCTGCTGCTTACGCAGCCCGTTGGGTAGCAAAGAATATTGTTGCTGCAGGTCTTGCTTCCAAGTGCGAGGTTGAGCTTGCTTATGCAATCGGTGTTGCAAAGCCTGTTTCCGTTATGGTTGATACATTCGGTACTGGTAAAATGAGTGATGATGAAATCAGTGATATTGTTAATAAGGTATTCGATTTAAGACCATCAGCAATCATTGACAAACTTGATCTTAGAAAGCCTATTTATAAAAATGTTGCGGCTTATGGTCATATGGGCAGGGAAGACCTCGGTGTTACGTGGGAAAAGACTGATATGGTTGATGAAATAAAAAAATATATGTAATTGAAATAAGGGCACTTTTTTATGAAAGTGCCTTTTATTATTAACAGGTGAATTATGAATATTAAAGAATTTCCCATATCTATTCGCAGTATAATTGAAAACAAGCCATTCATATCTGATAAAATAGGAGAATCTGACAGTAATGTTTTGCTTTTTGAAAATATGGTATTAAAAATCGAAAAAACAGGTGTACAGTCAAACAGAGAATATGAGGCTATAAAATGGCTGAATGGCAGGCTTCCTGTTCCACAAATAGTAGCTTTTGACGGAATTAACAATTATAATTATCTTTTGATGTCACGTTTTAAAGATAGAACAATATTAGATGATATTAATTTAATTGAGCCAAAGCAAGTTGTTGAAGCATTAGCAGATGGCATTAAACAGCTTTGGTCAATAGATATTAAAAATTGCCATTTAGATAGCAGACTATCCTATAAATTAGCAGAAGCAAAATACAGAATTTATAATGATTTAGTAGATATTGGTGATTTTAATGAAGACACATTAGGTGACGATGGCTTTAAAAGTGTTGATGAATTATATAAATTTCTTTGTAATAATCAACCTCAGGAGGATTTAGTTTTCACACATGGTGATTACTGCCTTCCAAATATTTTCATTAAAGACAATAAAACTGTCGGTTATATTGATTTAGGAAAGGCTGGAATTGCGGACAGATGGCAGGATTTAGCACTGTGTATAAGATCTTTAGAATATAATTTATGCAATATAAAAGGATTATCACATACTGATTTTATTGATTTGAGAAATTATTTACTAAGCTTACTGCAT
>DBFOUY010000178.1:0-7462 GCA_048365975.1 Eubacterium sp. | reverse complement strand
GAGCTTATCATCGCAAATATAGCAGACTCCGCCCCTGGTATGACCCGGAGTTGACATAACTCTTATTTCACTTTCACCAAGATTGATAATATCACCATCAGACAATATTATATCAGCTGATGAATTAATATGGTGCTCACCACAGAAAGCTGCAAGGCTGAGCTTGCCTGATCCGAGCATAGGAGAATCCTCTTTTGATACAGCAAGCTGTGCACCTGTCATTTCCTTAATGCCCTTAACGCCGCCGATATGGTCAAAATGACCATGTGTTAAAAGAATATACTTTAAATCAGCGTCGCCTATAAATTCACGCATTTTTTCACTGTCCTCTGTACAGTCAATCAAAGCAGCTTCACCGCTTTTTTCATCTGTTATCAGATAGCAGTTATTATCAAGTCTGCCGAAAACGGCATATTTAACATTTAGCATTATTTCAAATCCTTACTGTCAAGAATAATCGTAACAGGTCCGTCATTGAGCAAATCGACCTTCATATCAGCCCCAAAGCGACCTGTATCAACCTTTTTTACCCCTGCTTTTTTCAATTCATCAACAAAATACTCATAGAGCATTTCAGCCTCGGCAGGCGGTGCTGATTTTGTAAAGCTCGGACGTCTGCCGTGAGAACAATCTGCACACAGTGTAAACTGCGAAACCACAAGGATTTCACCATCAACATCAAGGCAGGATAAATTCGTTTTTTCATTTTCATCCTCAAATATTCTCAGAACAGGTATTTTCTTCACAAGCTTATCAGCATCTGCTTTTGTATCACCCTGCTCAACGCCGAGCAGTATAAGAAAGCCCTTTTCAACAGAGCTTACCTTAACATTATCAATTGTAACACCTGCGTGTTTTACTCTCTGAATTACTGCTTTCATATATTACCGCTTCTCTCTATGTGATATACACCGTCGATTTTCCTAAGGAGCTTAGAAACGCTTTCAAGGTGCTCCTTTGAATTGACGGAAATTGTCATTGTAGTCAGGCAATTGCCCTCGTTAATAGGACGTGCATTAATAGAATGAATTTTTACGTGTGCACCAGCCATTTTTGTGGTAATATCAAGAACCACACCATCACGGTCAATTGCATAAACATCAATCGTTGACCTTGCCTCAACCTTAACACTGCCGTCCCAGTGAGCATTAACCCACCTTGCAGGCTCAGGTGAAAGTGCAGGATCAAGCGGAACATTGACACAGTCACGTCTGTGAATAGTCAATCCTGTGCCTCGATTAATAAATCCTATAATTTCCTCACCCGGTATCGGTGAACAGCATTTAGCCATTTTTATAAGACAGTTATCAATACCCTCAACCACAATACCATTAGTACTTTTCGGTGTTTCCTTAAAGTCATTTGCTATAACAGGCTTTGGCGGCTGAACATCCTTCGGTTTCCAGTTACGGTTATAATCATCCTTAATGCCCGGCATCAGCCTTGTCATCTGAATACCGCCGTAGCCTACTGCGGCATAAAAATCATCAATATTATCAAAATGCTGTCTGTCAGCAATCTTGGCAACAAATTTTTCATAGTCGCCTGATTCAAGGCGGATAAAATTACGTTTAAGCTCACGTTCAACCTCAGATCTGCCCTGAATAATATTCTCGTCACGCTTTTCCTTTTTAAACCACGCACGGATTTTGCTTCTTGACTCACCTGTTGTAACAATATTCAGCCAGTCACGTGACGGACCCTTGCCCTGCTGATTAGATGTTAAAATTTCAACAATTTCGCCTGTTTTAACCTTATAGTCAAGGTTCACAATTCTGCCGTTAACCTTGGCACCAACCATTTTGTTGCCGACTGCAGAATGAATTGCATAAGCAAAGTCAATAACAGTAGCACCCTTGGGGAGTGATTTTACATCGCCCTTAGGGGTCATAACAAATACCTCTTCGGCAGACAGATCACCCTTGATGGTTGAAACAAGCTCCTCAGGATTATCACTCTCATTATCATTTTCAATAATTCTGTGAATCCACTCCAGGCGGTCATCAATACCATCCTTGCCGCCCTTGCCGAGCTTATATTTCCAGTGGGCAGCAATACCGAATTCAGCAGTGCGGTGCATATCCCAGGTACGAATCTGTATCTCAAATGGCACACCTGATTTTGTGAGCACTGTTGTATGCAGTGACTGATACATATTAGGCTTAGGCATTGATATATAATCCTTGAATCTGCCGGGTAAAGGCTGGAACATATCGTGAACAATTCCCAGCACATTATAACAGTCAATCAATGAATCAACAATAATTCTGACTGCATATATATCAAAAATCTGCTCAAAGTTTTTGCCCTTGATATACACCTTACGGAAAATTCCGTGAACAGACTTGACTCTTGAAAAAATCTTAACATTCTCCATTGAAGGAGTAATTTTGTCACTTATTTTCTGTGTGATTTCCTTAAGGAATTTCTCACCCTGCTCCTTTTTCATAGAAAGATTTTTTTCTATTTCCTTATAAGCAATAGGGTCAAGATAGTATATAGCTAAATCCTCAAGCTCTTCTTTAATAGGTCTGATACCAAGACGGTGAGCAATCGGTGCATAAATTTCAAGAGTTTCAAGGCTCTTCTCTCTCTGCTTATGAGGGGGCATATGCTCAAGAGTTCTCATATTATGAAGCCTGTCGCAAAGCTTGATAATGATTACCCTGATGTCCTCATTCATAGCAATGAACATTTTACGGATATTCTCCGCCTGGACTTCCTCACGGCTTGAAAGAGAAATCTGACCAAGCTTTGTAACACCGTCAACAAGCAGTGCAACCTCATCACCAAATTCACTCTTTATGTAATCAAGACCATATTCGGTATCCTCAACAACATCGTGAAGCAGTGCACCGATAATACACTCATTATCCATACCAAGCTTAAAAAGAATTTTTGCAACTGCAACAGGGTGCATAATATAAGGCTCACCTGAACGGCGCCTTTGGTTTTTATGAGCGCTGAAGGCGAGATTATATGCTTTTTCGATTTTATCAATATCATAATGCTTAGATGCCTTTATCTCACTGAAAAAAGAGTCAAAGCCATCATCATAACTCATATCATATTCCTTATCGGTTTCTATCACTTATATCCTTCCCTTCAGCCCTGCAAGGGTTTTGGTACTTTCCAAATACACCTTGCCGCTTGGATTATTTAAAGTTATTGTGCTGCCACGGCTGATAAGCCCTGCATCCTCAAATGCACAAAGAGCAAAGCAAAGCTGACCATATGTAACGCTTTGCCCCAGTGCAAAATACAAATCATCAATTGTATAGGCGTAACCGCCGTTTTTCTTTAAAAATCTATATATCACCGAGCATATATCACGGCTCGGATAAATGTCTGTTTTATTCTGATTGCCAAGCTTAAAAAGCTCATAATCTGCTTTTTCTGCAAAATACTTATCATCATCAATACCATTTCGACGCACATCTGCCGCCTGCACTGAAAGATAATATTTGCCTTTAAAATAATTTTTTGAAATCCTTACAGCAATATCAATATGATCACCTGCCGAATAAGGGAACTCCTCTGCTGTTGTCTGAAACTTAACCACACGAATAGTTTTACCCTTTTTAGCAACCTCAAATCTTATATGCTTGCCGTCACCGATAGGCGTAACAGACACAAGCTCCATATTGAAAAGACCGAATAATGGCTGACTGTTGTCAGCACCATAAGGCTCAAGCTCTGTCAGACTATCCACTAAATCAATATCAAGATAGAATGGTGACAGCTTGCAGTCCAGCTTTAAAGTACAAGTAGGCATAACAGGGAAATTCTTTGCCGCATAGTCATTAATACGCTCTCTGAACAAATCAATATCATCACTCATTATACCCAAGCCTGCTGCCAGCGGATGACCGCCGAAATGAGTGAGCAAATCTGCACAGCTGTTTATTGCATCAAAGATGTTGAAGCCCTCTATGCTTCTTGCCGAACCGACTGCATTGCCATTTTCATCAATGCTGAGAATTATTACAGGCTTGCCATAAAGACCGCTGATATTAGATGCAACAATTCCTATAACACCTGAGTGATAATTTTCGCCTGCTGCAACAATAACTCTGTCATCTGCAAGGCTCGGATTTTTTGCAATCTGTTCACATACGCTGTCAATAATATTTGATTCAACAGTATGTCTGTGGGCATTTTCAGTATCAAGCTGTGATGCTTTGAACTGTGCCTCCTCATAATCATCGCATAACAGAAGCTCAACAGCTTTTGATGCATCATCCATTCTTCCTGCCGCATTTATACGTGGGCAGAGCTGAAAGGCAACATTGACAGCACTAATATTATCATCACTGCCTGCCGCATTTTTTAGGGCTGCAATACCAATTCTTGAATCTGAATTAATGAGTTCAAGCCCTGCTTTCACAAGGCTTCTGTTTTCATCCTTAAGCGGAACAACGTCACCGATTGTACCGATTGCAACCAAATCTGCATACTGCTCAATAAGCTCATCAACCTCGCCGTCATATAAAGCACAGGCAAGCTTGAATGCAACACCTACACCTGCAAAATCCCTGAATTTCAAATCATTATCAGACCTGTGAGGATTGACTACCGCCTCTGCCTTAGGCAGATTTTCACCAAGCTGATGATGGTCTGTTACAACAAGCTCCATACCGAGTGCATAAATATATTCAGCCTCATTAATTGCTGAAATGCCGTTGTCGACAGTAACAATCAAATCAGTACCCTGAGCCTTGATTTTGTCGATAGCACTCATATTCATACCATAGCCCTCAGTCAGACGGTTTGGTATATAATAAATGACATCTGCACCAAGGCTTTCAAGCAGTGAAAAAAGCAATGCAGTTGAGGTAACACCGTCACAATCATAGTCACCATAAACACAAATTTTTTCACTGTTATCAAGCGCACGATTAATTCTTTCAACTGCCTTATCCATATCCTTTAATGAATATGGTGAGGTATATGTATCTGTTCCATACAAAAAGGCAGATGCACTCAGCTCGTCATCAATTCCTCTTGATACAAGAAGAAAGGCAATAAGCGGATCAATATTAAGTTTTTCGCTTAAAGCCGATGCCTTTTCCTTATCAGCATCAGCGACTATCCATTTACTGTGTGCCATTATGAATTTTTATCAACCTGATGAAACTGCTTGAGGTTGCCTGACTTTTCAGCTCTTTTTCTGAGGACATCCTCAACATCCTCAATTGTTATGCCCTGATCAACCATCATAACAAGTGTATGATAAATAAGGTCACAGATTTCACCGACTGTTTCATCCTTAACACCGTTTTTTGCAGCGATTACCATTTCGGTTGACTCTTCACCGATTTTTTTTAATATTTTATCAATTCCCTTTTCAAAAAGGTAGCAAGTATAAGAGCCTTCCTCTTTAGCATCCTTTCTGTCAAGAATTGTCTGATAGTCATTTCTGATATAATCCATTAAAATTCTCCCTCAATTTTATTGAAAAAGCAAGTGTGATTGCCTGTGTGGCAGGCAGCACCTGTCTGTATAACTCTTATTAAAAGTGTATCATCATCGCAGTCACCATAAATAGAAACGATTTTTTGAAGGTGACCTGAGGTTGCACCCTTGTTCCAAAGCTCTTGTCTTGAGCGTGACCAGAACCAGGTATAACCTGTTTCAAGTGTTTTCTGCATTGACTCTCTGTTCATATAGGCGAGCATAAGCACCTCGCCTGTTGAGTCCTCCTGTATAACAGCAGGGATTAAATCTGCCTTTTTAAAATATTTTTCAATATCAATCATTTGCAAACCTCCACTGCTTCCCTCAAATCAAGAGTGCCCTTATAAATACTTTTTCCGCATATTGCACCATAAAGCTTTTTATCTCTGAGTGCTAAAATATCGCCTATGCTTGTAACACCGCCTGAAGCAGTAATATCACAGGAAACAGCCTTGTCAATCTCAACAAGCTGTTCAATGTTAGGACCTGACAAAGTGCCGTCCTTGCCGATGTCTGTAAAAATAATTGTTTTAACACCGACAGCCTCCATTCTTTTTGCAAGATCGGTGAAATAAACGTCACTGCCTTCAACCCATCCCTCTGTGGCAACATAGCCCTGCTTGGCATCAATGCCGACAGCAATAGCATCACCAAACTCCTTAACAGCATCTTCAACAAGCTGCGGATTTTTCAAGGCTACAGAGCCTAAAATAATTCGGCTGATGCCCTTATTGATATAAAAATCAATATCCTTCATAGTTCTTATACCGCCGCCAAGCTCAACCTTTAATGGTGTTTCATTTGCGACAGAAATAAAGGTTTCAGCGTTGACAGGCTCTTTTTTCAGTGAGCCGTCAAGGTCAACCATATGTATCCACTGACAGCCAGCCTTAACAAAGCCCTCTGCAGTTTCAAGTGCATCGCCTGCAACCTGCTTGGCTGTTGAAAAATCGCCCTTATAAAGTCTTACAGGCTTGCCGTCAATAATATCAATAGCGGGAAAAATAATCATTAAAGTACTCCTTTTGTAGATAAAACAGAGCCGTCATCATTCTTAGACACTGCAATTTTTAAAGCGTGAGCAACTGCCTTGAATATTGCTTCAATCTCGTGGTGAGCATTAGCACCGTATGGTACACGTATATGGAGAGTAACACAGGCATTCATTGAAAATGCTCTGAAAAATTCCTCTGTCATACAGGTTTCATAATCACCGCAAAGCTCCTGCTCAAAGGAAGCCTTGAATACAAGAAATGGTCTGTTTGAAATATCAATAACACATTCTGCAAGAGCCTCGTCCATAGGAATAGAAAATGAGCCATAGCGCACAATTCCGCCCATATTGCCCAAAGCCTCTTTAAATGCCATACCAAGTGCAATACCTGTGTCCTCAACAGTATGGTGAGTATCAACCTCAAGATCACCCTTGACATTAACCTTTAAGCCAAAGCCGCCGTGAACACCGAAGGCGGTGAGCATATGGTCAAAAAATCCGATTCCTGTGGAGATTTCAACAGCTCCGCCGTCAAGATTAAGCTCAACAGTAATCTGTGTTTCTTTAGTATTTCTTTCGATTTTAGCAGTTCTCATTCTGACACCTCAATCCTTAAAAAGCTTATTCATCATATCATTAATTTTTCTTTTTCTATCAGCAGTCTGTTCATTGTCGATAGTCAGAGCTATAACATCGCCCTCTTTTACTCCGTCAGGCAAGGCAGACAACGGAATATCAATAAAGCTGTCCCCTGCCTCACAAACCGCTGTATCATTCTCAATTCTGTCAATTATCCAGTTCATTTTCACACTCTATATCAAATGTTCCGCCACCATCACAGCTTATTGTGACAGTGCCGTTTATATCTGTTCTGTAGTATTCAATGCCCATATTATTCAGTCTGCTGATTGTTTCGCTATGGGGATGACCATAGGAATTACCTGCACCGCAGGAAATCACAGCATACTGCGGACTGACAGCCTGCAAAAACTCATCGTTTGTGGATTGAGC
>DBFOUY010000177.1:0-4240 GCA_048365975.1 Eubacterium sp. | reverse complement strand
TTATTGTAACAAGTAATTTGAATGTTTTCTTTACTCTCTGTGCATTACGAGCGCCAAAGTTGTAGCTTGTAATAGGCTGAGCACCCTGACCGAGTCCTTGCATCGGCAGCATTGAAAATTGCATTACACTTGAAAGTATTGTCATTGCACCTACTGCAATATCTCCTCCATATTTTAGCAGTGATGAATTGAAGCATACTATAATTATACTTTCACTTGCCTGCATAATAAATGGTGCTAAACCGAGTGCAAGGCTTGGTAATACAATGTTTTTCTTAAGCTTGAAATTACTTTTTTTAATTTTAATAACAGTTTTTTTGCTTGTCAGAAATCGAATAACCCAAATGGTTGATATTGCTTGTGATATAATAGTAGCAAGAGCAGCACCACGAACTCCCATATTCAATGCATAAATAAATAACGGGTCAAGTGCAATATTGCAAACAGCACCGATTAATACACTGAGCATACCTGTTTTTGCAAAGCCCTGTGCTGTAATAAAGGCATTCATACCAAGCGTCAATTGCACAAAAATTGTTCCTGCCGCATATATGTTCATATATGATAAAGCATATTCAATTGTGTTATCACTTGCTCCGAATGCCACAAGTAAAGGCTTGTTGAATATCAATAGTATTGCTGTAAGAATTACAGAAATAATTATTTGAAGCGAAAAACTGTTTCCGAGAATTTTCTCAGCCTCATTGTTATCACCTTTGCCCATAGCCATAGATGCACGCGGTGCACTGCCGCTGCTGATAAGTGCAGCAAATGCCGACACAATCATAATTACAGGCATACATACACCCACGCCTGTTAATGCGAGAGAACCTTCATTTGGAATATGACCTATGTATACTCTGTCAACCAGATTATATAAAAGGTTAATAATCTGTGCTGCTATTGCAGGAATTGACAGTTTCAATAATAGTTTTCCTACCGGCTCTGTTCCTAAAAAATTATTATTGTTCATTTTTCATAATCTCCCAAAAACGATGCAGTATTAATGCATCGTTTTACTATTTCTAATAGTTATTATTAATTTGAATCGTTTTTCGTTTTCAGTTTCTTCACAATCGGACTTGCTAATATTATTGTCATTATAAACGATAGTGCATCAGCTATAGGCTGTGTTAAAATAATACCTGTTGCACCTATAAATCTCGGAAGCAGCAGTACAAGCGGTATATAAAAAATTCCTTGCCTTGCAAGTGCAAGAGCTGTTGCCTTTGCAGGTAGCTTCAGTGACTGAACAAGCATATTTGATGATGTGCAATATCCGATTAAAGGAAGGACTAAGCATTCATATCTTAGTGCCTGTGCTCCGATATTTACCACATCAGCATCATCACGGAATATTGATATAAGCTGCGGAGCATAAATATAACTTGCTATTGAAACAATTGTTATAAATATTGTGCTTGTCCAAACAATAAACTTATATCCGTTATAAACACGGTCGTATTTTTCTGCACCATGGTTAAAACTGCATACAGGCTGAAAGCCCTGACCTATGCCGATGACAACAGCAAAGCCAAGGAACATAACCCTGTTGAATACACTCATTCCCGCAATTGCACTGTCACCATAAGGAGCAGCAGCGAAATTAAGACAGATATTTGCAAGAGTCTGAACACCCTGACGTGAAAGCGACGGCAGACCATTTTTGAAAATTTCACTCAGAATTTCTTTATCAGGCTTAAATGCTTTAAAGGATATTCTGATGTTTTCACCTCTGAATGTGCCTGCAATCAGTATAATAAATCCTATAAACTGGCTGATGATTGTTGCAAGTGCCGCACCATTTACCCCCATATTAAATTTAAAAATAAATAATGGGTCAAGTGCAATATTCAGTATACTGCCGCTTACAATACCTATCATTGAATATGCTGCACTGCCCTGATAGCGCAGCTGATTGTTCAGTACAAAGGAGCCAAGAATAAAGGGTGCACCTAAAAGTATTATTTTTAAATAACCGCCTGCAAGATTTTTTGTGGTTTTTGTTGCACCAAGAAGAACAGCAAGCTGTTCTGAAAAAATAAGACCGATTACTGCAAGGAGTATTCCGAATATTATCACAATAAAAAATGCGACATTAGCATATTTTTTTGCAGTATCTTTTTTCTTTTCACCAAGAAGAGTGCTTATCAGTATACCACTGCCATTACCAAAAAAGAATCCGATTGCCTGAAGCAGTGTCATAACTGAAAAAACAATTCCTATTGATGCAACTGAGCTTGTATCTATCTTACCGACAAAATAGCTGTCTGCCATATTATAAAGAGCTGATACAAGCATTGTAAGTATAGTCGGTATGGCAAGTGTTGTTATAAGCCATTTTAATGGTGCATTTGCCATTTTATCAAATTTATCTTTATAATTCCTTTTCATTTTTCACACTCTGATATAAATGCACATTTCATTTTCGCCTCTGTTGCCCCATTTGTAATAGGGAATAAAAGTTAATGTGCATTTTTCCTTTTGCGGTTCGTTATAATTCATATAAAGCTTGCTGTCAGGTATTTCACGATAACCGTCAGCTGTTATAATTCCATTATCAAAAACAGGCTGCTTTGATACATCAAGTGTCAGCATCTGCAAATCAGAGCCGTTATCAGCCTCCTCAAGGCAGTAGATAAACGGACCATATGTAACTGCTGCTTTGCCCACATTTGCTCTAACTCTGTTAGAGCATCTTATTATTTTAGGTGTTGTATTCAGTTTGATTTCAACAGTCTTATTCACAGAAGAAAAAACAGCATAGCCGTTTACAATTTCAAATTCACAGCTTAATTCAAAATTGTCACACCACTGTGGTATTCGTATTGCGATGTTAGTTTCATTTGAAAAATTATTTGTTAAAGTGTAGCTTTCATTATTTTCATTAAGCTCAATATTTCCGAATTTTGTTTTCGCACTGCTGCATATATATTGATTAATAAATATAGTATTATCATTTTCGTTATAAATATATTCATTGAGTGATGAAATAAGCCTTGCAAGATTAGGGGGACAGCAGGCACAGCCAAACCATTTTTGCCTTACAGGCTTAATATGATATTTTCTACTGTCGCAGTGACTTGCAACAGGCAGCACCTCTAATGGATTTACATAGAAAAAGCTTTTTCCGTCCTGACCCATACCTGCAAGCACAGTGTTATATAATGCTCGCTCTATAATGTCACTGTATTTGCTGTCAAACAGCATTTCACTCATACGTCTTGCAAAAAATATAAGACCGATTGATGCGCAGGTTTCAGAATAAGCTAAATCGTTAGGTAAATCATAGTCAAAAGAAAATGCCTCACCGTCAACAGTTGCACCGATACCGCCTGTAATATACATTTTTTTGTTTTCAATATTGTCCCATATATTTTCACAAGCGGTTTTCAGTTCTTCGTCTTTTAGCTCCCTTGCAAGGTCAGCCATAGCACTGTAAAGATAAACACCTCTTACTGCGTGACCGACTGCTTCTGTCTGCTCTCTCGGAGGAATGTGTGCCTGATTATAATGGTAATTATCGCCCTTGCTTTTTGCACCTCGTTCAATATCATAATAATACGGCTTTTTTCCACGTTCGTTTATAAAGAATAAAGCCATATCAAGATATTTTTTGTTCCTTGAAAGCTTGTAAAGCTTATACAGTGCAAGCTCAGAAATTTCGTGACCGCCGTAGCCCTTGATTTTATTTTCGCCAAAGGTGTCACATATTAAATCTGCAAATTTATATGCGGCTTTAAGCAGTCTATCATTACCTGTTGCGTTATAAAAGCTTACGGCAGCCTCTGCAAGGTGACCAAAGCAGTAAAGCTCGTGATGATCCTTAAGATTAGTGAATGCCTTGTTAATATCATTAATAATGTAAAGTGTATCAAGGTAACCATTATCAAGCTGTGCATCGCAGATTATAGCAATATATGCAAGTGCCTTGTTTTCTAATTCGCTGTCAGGGAAATTCTGCAGTGAATAACCGACTGCCTCAATCCATTTATATACATCGCTGTCCTGAAAAACCCAGCCCTTAAAGGCATCATAGTCGCTGTTGCTTTCATCATAATGCCATTTGTCAACAGGATGCTTTTTTATTTTTTCACCATTTTCTATTTTATCCTTTATTACTTTGGCTTTGATAAAATTTTCAATGCAATAGCTTTTTTCAGCTCCGTCTATTTTATCCTGCAAAGCAAGGTACTGATAGGGGATAACCTCATTTTTTACAAGATTAATTATTTTGTTC
>DBFOUY010000176.1:0-4288 GCA_048365975.1 Eubacterium sp. | reverse complement strand
AATTCTTATGGTCATAGGTGTGATTACCAAGCTCGCAGCCAAGTTCAAGTTCCCTTTTCAAACAATCAACGTTTGACTTATCAATTCTTGAACCACACATAAAAAAGGTTGCTCTTGCACCATATTCCTCAAGAACATCAAGAATCTGAGAGGTTGTTGAAGCCTTACCGTCATACGGATAACCCGGACCATCATCAAATGACAATGCAACAACAGGCTTTTTAGGATCAATATCTGCACCCATTACAAACTTTTCTTTAATTCTTACTTCCGAAATATCGCTCCATTCACCATAAACCTTACTTCCGTCAATTTCAACATATGCTCTGATGTGTGTATAATAAACATCCTTTGGCGTTAAATCTGAAAGCTTAAATGATAAGGTTTTTCCGTCCTCTATATTCTCTGTTGATTTGTCCTTGAAATTATTATCCTTTGACAGTTCAAGCTCATAGCCTGACGCATTTTTAACCTCTTTCCATTTTACAGACAAAATACCTTCTTTCGGAGATGAGGCACTCGACTTTGGCTTGTCAGGCAAAGTATATATTGTTAAAGACTGTGACTTTTCACTTTCATAAAGCTTTTTATTGAAATGCTTAAAGGCAGTCACCTCAATATCATAAACAGTTGCACCTCCAAGCTCATCAAACTCATATGATAAGGTGTTTTCACCTTCAATTTCCTTAAACAGGTCATATTCACCTGTTTCATTATTTTTCAGATAAATTCTGTATCCTTCGGCATTTTTAACTCTTTTCCACTTAACTGTGATTGAATCTGAAGAATTTGATTCCATATTTGCACTTTCAACAGCATCAATGCTTTTTCCGTTAACAACAGTCAACGCACAGCAGGCACAAATGATTATTAACAATATTGAGCTGATGGTTATTGCTCTTATTTTTTTTGTCACTGAATTCACCTCGCAAAAACAAAATCCATCACTATGAATTATAGTACATTAACTTTTTAAAATCAACCAAATTCACAAAAAATTCAAAAGCAAAAATTACTATTTTTTAAGTTGATAAAAAATTAACAATTTTCAAAATTTAACATTGATTTTAAAAACATATAGTGTTATTATATTACTGATTTTTTATATGTAAATATTTAAAACATATTTAATGCATTATTCTGTAGTGAGGAGGTTGATTAAATGGAGAGTTTAATCATTGTTATGATTTGTCTGCCATTTGTCAGTGCACTGCTTCTTGCACTGGTAAAAAACAATATAGCAAGACAAGCTATAACTTACGCAAGCTGTGCAGGTATTATTGGTATTGCAGTTGCTTTTGCAGCAAAATATTTTACCTCAGGCAGCACTCAGCTTAGCTTCTTTACTGAAACAAAAGCGGTCGACTACACTATGATTGGCATTGAAGCCTTTCTTGTAGTGCTTGTAACCGTGCTCAGTATTAAGTATAAGCAATACTATGCAGCACTTTTATCAATTGCACAGACAGCACTTATGTTCTGGTATGAGCTTGGCGGCAAGGAGCCGCACCAGCAAATCAGTAAAATATTTGTTGATCAGCTGACTGTAATCATGGTGCTTATTGTTGCAGTAATCGGTTCACTAATCACAGTATATGCCTGTGGCTATATGAAGGATTACCACGAACACCATAAAGAATTTAAGGACAGGCGAAGATATTTCTTCTCACTGCTTTATGTATTCCTTGGTGCAATGTTCGGCTTAGTGCTTTCAAACAGCCTTATATGGATGTATTTCTTCTGGGAAATCACAAGCGTTGTATCTTTCCTGCTCATCGGCTATACAAGAACTGCAGAGGCAATTCACAACTGCTTCAGAGCACTCTGGATGAACCTTTTAGGCGGCTGCGGATTTGCTGCAGGAATTGTACTTGCAGGTATGCAGTTCAATGTAACTGATATGCAGAGCCTTATTCTCTGTGACGGCAAGCTCATTGTTGTTCCTGCTATTCTGCTTTCATTTGCAGCACTTACAAAAAGTGCACAGATGCCGTTCTCAAAATGGCTTCTTGGTGCAATGGTTGCCCCTACACCATCATCAGCACTTCTTCACAGTGCCACAATGGTTAAGGCAGGTGTTTATCTGCTTCTAAGATTGTCACCTGTTCTCGGTGATACATATGCAGGCACAATGGTTTCACTTGTAGGCGGCTTTACCTTCCTTGTTATGTCAATGCTTGCAATTACTGTAAGCGACGGCAAAAAGGTGCTTGCTTATTCAACAATATCAAACCTCGGCTTAATTACTGCCTGCGCAGGTGTCGGTGCTAAGGAAACCGTATGGGCTGGTATGTTCCTGATTATCTTCCATGCTATTTCAAAATCACTTCTCTTCCAGACAGTCGGTTCTATTGAAAATGCAACAGGCTCAAGAGATATTGAAACAATGCACGGTCTTGTTCGCCGTCATCCATACCTTGCATGGACACTTGTTATCGGTATTGCTGGTATGTTCCTTGCACCGTTTGGTATGCTCATTTCAAAATGGGCAGCACTTAAGGCATTTGTTGACTGCGGCTCAATCATATTAGTGCTGTTCGTATGCTTCGGCAGTGCTACTACCCTTTTCTACTGGATGAAATGGATTGCAACAGTGCTTGCATCAAAGAATAATGACGTTAAGGCTAAGAATACAACCTCTGCTAATCAGTGGACATCAATCTTAATCCATTCATTACTTATGATTACTCTTTGCGTAACATTCCCATTCCTTTCAAGCAAGGTAATCATCCCTTATATTGACGTTGTATTCAACAATGCAACAGCAGTTATATCTAATGATAATATAGTTATTATGGTTATTATGCTTGTGGCAATTTTCTTAGTACCGGGTGCCGCTTGGCTCACTGCTAAGGAAACAAGATACAAAAAGGCACCTCGTTATATTAATGGTGTCAACGCTGGTGACCAGATGAATTATATTGACTCTATGGGCGAAAAGAAACGTTTCTTCCTTGCTAACTGGTATATGGAAGATATATTCGGTGAAAAGAAGCTCTGGAATCCGTCAATTGTTATTTCAATCTTAATCATTGTTGCCTTAATGGTTATTTCAATAGGAGGTGCATTCTGATGAGTAGTACATTAAAAATAGTTATTTGTATTGCAGCATACATTATTTTTGCACCGATTCTTGGCGGCTTAACCTCTGGTATCGACAGAAAAATCACAGCACGTATGCAGGGCAGACAGGGTCCACCTGTGCTTCAGCCCTTCTATGATGTAATCAAGCTTCTTAAAAAAGAAACTGTCGTTGTTAACCACGTACAGATTTTCTATTTAATCACTTTCCTTGTATTCGTTATTTTTACAGGCTGTCTGTTCTTCGGCGGATTTGATTTGCTGCTTGTGTTCTTTGCACTCACAACAGCTAACCTTTTCTTAATTCTCGCTGCAACCAGCAGCCACTCACCATATGCAAATATGGGTGCTAACAGAGAAATGATGCAGATGCTTGCATATGAGCCTATGGTGCTTTTGACAGCAGTCGGATTTTATCTGGCAACAGGCACATTCAAGGTAAGAGAAATTATTGCAAGTGACTCCGTGCCTGCAGTTGTTCTTTTGCCGGGTGTATTTATCGGCTTTGTATTTATTCTTACAATCAAGCTCAGAAAGCATCCGTTTGATCTTGCAACAAGCCATCACGCTCACCAGGAAATGGTAAAAGGTATAACCACTGAATTTTCAGGTGAAATGTTTGCTATTGTTGAGATTTCACACTGGTATGAAAATGTTTTCTTAATGGGTGTTGTAGGTCTGTTCTTCCTCAATTCAAACTGGTGGACAGCACTTCTTGCTCTCGCTGCAATATCAGTTACATATTTTGTTCTGATACTTGTTGATAACACAAACGCAAGAATGAAATGGAAAAATATGTTCAAAAATTCCTGGATAACAACAATTATTATCGGTGCTTTGAATGTATTTATTCTTGAAGTATTTGTTAAGGGGGTGCAGTAAATGGCTGATATAACTAAATCACCCTGGATAATGCACTATGACGGCACAAGCTGTAACGGCTGCGATATTGAGGTGCTTGCCTGCCTTACTCCGCTTTATGACGTTGAACGCTTCGGCGTTATTAATACAGGTAACCCAAAGCACGCAGACATTCTTCTTATAACAGGCTCTGTTAACGAGCAGAATAAGGATGTTGTTAAGCAGATTTATGAGCAGATGTCTGAGCCTAAGGTTGTTTGTGCAATCGGAATCTGTGCCTGCAATGGCGGTGTATTCAAGGACTGCTATAACATTTTAGGCGGTGTGGACAAGGTAATTCCTGTTG
>DBFOUY010000175.1:0-4970 GCA_048365975.1 Eubacterium sp. | reverse complement strand
CAGGTGGTAAAAGCTATCCGCTGACAGGCTCAACAGGCGACGGCTATATTTTAGCAAGGTCTGTGGGTCACAATGTAACATCAATCAAACCGAGCCTTGTGCCGCTTGTGTGCTCAAATAATTTTGTGCCTAAGCTTCAGGGCTTGTCGCTTAAAAATATTGCGGTAACTCTTTTTAAAAACGAAAAGAAAATATTCAGTGATTTCGGTGAAATGATTTTTACTCATTATGGTGTATCAGGTCCTGTCATTCTTTCAGCATCAAGCCATATAAGAAATATGGGTAAAAAGGATTATAAAATTGAAATTGATTTTAAGCCTGCACTGGATATGCAGATGCTTGATAAGCGTATTCAAAAGGATTTGGCAGAATTTCGCAATAAAGATTTTATAAATTCTTTGTCAAAGCTGTTGCCTAAAAAACTAATTCCTGTTATAGTTTTAATCAGCGGTATTTCACCGAATACCAAGTGTAACCAGATTACAAAGGAGCAGCGTCAGGCTCTGACTTATCTTCTTAAGCACTTTACTTTAAATGTCAGCGGCTTTCGACCTGTTGAGGAGGCTATCATCACCTCAGGCGGTGTTGATGTTAAGGAGCTTGACCCAAAAACAATGAAATCAAAAATTGTCGATAATCTTTATTTTATCGGTGAGGTTATTGACGTTGATGCATATACAGGCGGTTTTAATTTGCAGATTGCATTTTCAACTGCAGCGGTGTGTGCTGAAAATATGGAATAAAAGAGAGGCAGCTTTATGATTAATGTAGCTATTGACGGACCTGCAGGCGCAGGCAAATCAACAATTGCAAAGGCAGCGGCTAAGGAGCTTGGCTTTATTTATGTTGACACAGGTGCACTTTACCGCACAATTGCACTCAGTGCTGTAAGATACGATGCTCTTGGTGATAATGAAAAAATTATTGAAATGCTTGGTGATATAACAGTTAAGCTTGGATTTGCCAATGACGGCAGTCAGTGTGTTTATCTTAATAGTGAGGACGTTTCATCACTTATCAGAACACCTGAAATTTCAATGGCAGCGTCAAAGGTTTCAGCAATACCTGAGGTAAGAGCATTTCTGCTTGACCTTCAGCGTGATATTGCAAAAGAGAATAATGTTATTATGGACGGACGCGATATTGCATCTGTTGTTCTGCCGGATGCAAAACCGAAAATCTTTCTTTTTGCCTCACCTGAGTGCAGAGCTGACAGAAGATATAAGGAGCTGATTGAAAAGGACGAGTCAGTCAGTTATGAGGATGTGCTGGCTGATGTTAATCAGCGTGATTATCAGGATTCACATCGTGATATTGCACCGCTCAGACCTACGGAAGAATCTGTTATGGCAGATACATCAGAGCTTGATTTACAGCAGTCAATTGAGCTTATAATCAATATTATTAAGGAGAATATGCAGTGAAGGAATTTGATTACTCAGAAGTAAAGCATTATAAGCTTTATAATTTTATTAAGGTTGTTTTCAGACCGCTTGTAAAAATTGTTTACCATACAAAATTCAAGGGACTTGAAAATGTTCCGTCAGACCATAATAATTACATAGTTGCAATTAATCACACCTGTGCTGTTGACCCGATTTTTGTAGCCTGTCCTAAGCAGGTTCCGCCGCTTCACTTTATGGCTAAGGTTGAGCTTTTTAAAAATCCGTTAGCTGCATGGTTTATAACTCATATGTATGGCTTTCCTGTTAAAAGAGGAAAAGGTGATACCTCAGCAATTGACTATGGCATAAAGATTATTGAAGAGGGTCACGTTATGGCAATCTGTCCTGAGGGTAAGCGTATTAAGGATAAGGATGGTGTTCCACAAAAAGCAAAGGCTGGTGTTGCCGTTATTGCCAAGGCAACAGGTGCAGATGTTCTTCCTGTTGCTATCTGCTGTAAAGGCAAAATCAAACCGGGAAGCCACGTAACTATATCATATGGCAAGCTGATTAAAAACAGTGAGCTTGGTCTTGATAAGGACGATGTGGGACCTCACGATATTAAAGATGCGGCTAATATGGTAATGGGCAGAATTACCGAGCTTTGGGAGGCTGAATGCAGAAAATGATTAAGCTTGCAAAAACTGCAGGGTTTTGCTTTGGAGTTGACAGGGCGGTTAATCTTGTTTATGAGCTTGTTGCAAAGGGTGAAAAGGTCTGCACCCTTGGACCTATTATTCATAATTCGCAGCTTGTAGCTGATCTTGAAAGCAAAGGTGTTAAAATCATCAATGACGTTTCAGAGTGTCCTGATGGTTATACAGTTGTAATAAGAACTCACGGTGTTGAAAAGTCAGTTATCGACAGTGCAGATAAAAGCAATATCAATTATATTGATGCAACATGTCCGTTTGTATCGAAAATTCACAGAATTGTCAGGGAACAGCAGGATGGAACGGTGACTCTTATTGCAGGTGATGAAAATCACCCTGAGGTTATGGGTATTCGTTCCTATTGTCAGGGCAGAAGCTTCGTTTTCAAAAATGAGGATGAGCTTAATTCCATACTGAAAAATAATAGTCTTATCGACGAAAAATCGTTGATTTGCGTTTCTCAGACGACATTTTCTCTAAAAGAATGGAAAAAATGCGAGAAAATTCTAAAAAAACTATATACAAATTGCAAAATTTATAGTACAATATGTAATGCTACAGCCGACAGGCAGGAAGAAGCAGCTTCTCTTTCAGAGGAAGCAGATGCTATGATTGTTATCGGTGGTAGACATTCATCTAACACCTGTAAGCTCAGAGATGTTTGCAAAGCCAAGGCAGATACCTACTTAATAGAAACTGCCGACGAGCTGCGTGAAATTGACCTTAGCTCTTACAAGGTAGTTGGTGTCACTGCGGGGGCTTCGACACCCTCGGTTATTATCAAGGAGGTACTAAAATCCATGTCCGAAGAAATTATTGAAAAGGAAGTTGAAACAACTGATTCAGTTGTGGAGACAGCAGATACCGCTGATAAGGCTACTGAGCCTGCTGTCAAAGCATCTGCTGATGGTGAGGCAACCTTCGAAGAAATGCTTGAAGAATCATTCAGGGAAGATGAAAACAGCAAGGTAGTAAAAGGTACAGTTGTTAACATTACTCCAACAGAGGTATTCGTTGATGTTGAGGGTAGAAAGCAAACTGGCGTTATCGCTTTTGATGATTTGTCATCAGAGCCAATTACTAAGCCAGAGGATGCTGTTAACATTGGTGATGAGCTTAGCCTTGTTATTATGAAAACTGATGACAGTGAAGGTGTGCTCAAGCTTTCTAAGAAGCTTGTTGACCAGTTTAAGGGCTGGGAGGACATTGTTGCTGCCAAAGAAAATGACGAAGTACTTGAGGGTACTGTTACCGCTGTTGTTAAGGGCGGTGTAATTGTTGTTGCAAAGGGTACAAGAGTATTTGTTCCTGCATCACTTACAGGTGTTGCTCGTGGACAGGAGCTCGATATTCTTAAGAACACAACAGCTCGTTTCAGAATTATTGACATCAATAATTCAAGACGCCGTGCAGTTGGCTCAATCAAGGTTGTTGCCAACGAAGAAAGAAAGGCTCAGCAGGAGGCTCTTTGGGCTTCACTTGAAGAGGGTCAGAAATTAAACGGCACAGTTAAATCACTCACAAGCTATGGTGCATTTGTTGACATCGGCGGTATGGACGGTATGATTCATATCAGTGAGCTTTCATGGAACAGAATTAAGCATCCATCAGAGGTTGTTAAGGTTGGCGATGTTGTTGAGGTAACCATTAAGGCTCTTGATGAGGAAAATAAAAAGATTTCTCTCGGCTTCAAGAAAATCGAAGATAATCCGTGGGAGATTCTTAAGAGAGATTATCCTGTTGGCACAGACTGCAAGGCAAAGATTGTTTCAATCGCTGCTTTCGGTGCTTTTGCTAACGTTATTCCGGGTATTGATGGTTTAATTCATATCAGCCAGATTTCTTGGGAAAGAGTTAAGACACCAGCTGATGCTCTCAGTGTAGGTGACGAGGTTGATGTAAGAATTATTGACATTGACTTTGATAAGAAGAGAGTTTCTCTTTCAATGAAAGAGCGTATTGCAAAGCCTGAAGAAACAGTTGCAATCCTTGCAGACGAGGATGCTGAGTAATAAGGCTACATAAAGTTAACTAAAGAAAGGCAAGGTGAAAACCTTGCCTTTTAATGTGTCATTATTAATTAAAAATTGAATTAATTAAATTTTGATAAATTTCTGTTGGATTTTGCTGAAATTTATCTCTTATCAGCTCTGCCTGTGTCATTGTGGGAACATTAAGTGTAAGTACCATAAAGTCCTTGTCGATGTCGCTGACGTGCATTGTGATTTTGAAATATCCGTTTTCAGAGATTATTTCAACCTTGTTTTCTTTTTTGTTTATTTCACGCTCGGCAAGCTTTCTTACCATTTCAATACTTTTTTCTCTTATTGTTATAGGCAAATCCTTCTCAACAATGTCAACAGCAAACTTGCAGTTTTTGCTTATTTCAAGAAAACCATTTTCATTTTCTGTAAAATGACCTTTTTTAATCATTTTTGAAATGGCATTTGATACCTCAAAATAATTTGCAATTTTGCCGTCTACAATGGCATCTATTATATTTTGTGCTGTTATCTTTTCCTCGCAGTTGGCAAGAATGTAACAGACTAATATGGAGATTGCGGAGCTTGAACGCAAGCCGCCGTCCTCAATCCCTGCTGTAAAAGCATCAAAATCCAAAACAGGGTTATATTCCTTGTCCATTATCTCACTGTCCCTTTGTTTATTATTATAATTTTTGACGAATAATATAATAGCACATATTTGTTAATCTTGCAATCAATTATTATTTGTGCTATAAATAATATAGAAAATTTTTCTAAAGGAGAATATTAAAATGACAGAAATTACAAAAGACACAATTATAGGCGATATTTTAGACATTTGTCCTGATGCAGCACCGCTGTTTTTAGAAATCGGTATGCATTGCCTT
>DBFOUY010000174.1:0-3875 GCA_048365975.1 Eubacterium sp. | reverse complement strand
TGCACAAAAGGTTTTTTTCAGAAATTTTGTTGCACTGTTTATTGCGGTGATTACATTGCTGAAAAACAAGGAAAAATTTCTCCCTCATAAGGGATGCTTAAAATATCATATTATAAGATCAAGTGCAGGACTTTTGGGTGTTTTCGGCAATTTTTATGCCACAACTAAAATGGCGTCAACTGCTGATGCGGCAATACTTAACAAAATGAGCCCGTTTTTTACTCTTATATTTTCTGCAATATTTCTTAAAGAAAAGGTTAAGCCAAAGCAGGCAATTGCAATCGGTATTGCATTTATCGGTGCAATGTTTGTAATCAAGCCCACAATGGGTAATTCTGAGCTGTTTCCGTCAATATGCGGCTTTGTGGGCGGACTTTGTGCAGGCGGTGCTTATACCTGTGTCCGTCATATGGGCAATAAAGGTGAAAACGGCAGATTTACAGTTTTCTTTTTCTCACTTTTCTCCTGCCTTGTTACAGCTCCTTATCTTATTTTCAATTTTCACCCTATGACTGCAAAGCAGTGGATTTATCTGCTTATGGTCGGCGTTTGTGCAGCAGGCGGTCAGTTTGCAATAACAGCGGCATATACCTTTGCACCAAGCAGAGAAATTTCTGTTTATGATTACTCAAATGTTATATTCACAGCCATAAGCGGCTACTTCTTCCTGGGCGGTCAGGTGCCTGACTTGTGGTCATTTGTGGGCTACTTTATAATCTGTGCAATGGCTGTCTGGATGTTCATATACAATAACAAGGTGCACAGGCTTGAAAAGCAGTGATTTCATCAACATATTGCTGTAAAGTAAAAATACTTGCAATTTTCTATATGTTGTGTTACAATACATTTAATTGGTAAAGGGGGAATTTTCCAATGAAATGTCCATTTTGTGGCTTTGATGAAAGCAAGGTAATTGATTCTCGTCCTACTGATGAGAATGAACGCATCCGCCGCCGCCGTGAGTGCTTGCAGTGCGGCAAAAGATTTACTACCTATGAAATTATTGAGGATGTGCCGATTATTGTTATTAAAAAGGACAAGAGCCGTGAGGTTTTTGACCGCAACAAAATTTTAAAGGGTATGCTCAGAGCCTGCGAAAAAAGGTCGGTAACCATTTCCGAGCTTGAAACTGCTATCAGCGAAATTGAGGCAACATTGCAGTCTGCTGTTGACCGTGAGGTCACATCTGCAAATATCGGTGAGCTTATAATGGAAAAGCTTAAGGCTATTGATGAGGTTGCATATGTTCGTTTTGCATCTGTTTATAAGGAGTTCAATTCAGCAGAGGCATTTAAAGAATATATTTCAAGAATGTAAAAGTTAATATTTTGCAAGTTACAGGTATGCTGTTTTAACAGTGTACCTGTTTTTTTATTTGCGTTATAAGACATTCGTCTGCTTATTTGTGAACAATTTGTAAATTATGGCGTTTTTGGCATCACTTTTTGCATTTTTGCACACTTATATATTGAAAGAATATTTGACTTGATTAAGTTAGTGTTTGGGTGTGGTCAAAATGATTTGACAAATTTGTGAAAATATTATACTATAAAAGGAGAGAAGAAATGGAACGTAGGATGTTAAAAAACAAAATAATTTCATTGCTTTTGCTGGTGGTAATCCTTGCAGCGGATTTCAATTTCCTGCCTGTGCAAAGCATAATCAATCAGGCATCACAATCCACAGCAATTGTAGCCTATGCTGCAACTACAAAGGCAGGCAAGTGGATTAAGGAAAGCAACGGAAAGTGGTGGTATAAACACACCGACGGTACATATACAAAAAATGACTGGGAGTATATTAACGGCTACTGGTATCACTTTGATTCAAGTGGATATATGCAGACTGGCTGGCTGAAGGTTGACGGCAAGTGGTATCATTTGAACAGTGAAGGCAAAATGCATATAGGCTGGGTGAAAATCGGCAATTACTGGTATCATTTTGACAGCAACGGAGTAAGACAGACAGGCTGGCAAAAGCTTAACGGAAACTGGTACTATTTCAACAGTGACGGCATCCGTCAGGTCGGCTGGGTTAAAGTTGGCAATTACTGGTATCACCTTGACAGTGAGGGAATAATGCAGACAGGCTGGCAAAAGCTCAATGGCAATTGGTATTATTTCAATAGCGATGGTGTCCGTCAGGTAGGATGGCAGCAGGTTGATGGCAAATGGTATCACCTCAACAGCGAAGGTATAATGGAAACAGGCTGGGTCAAAATCGGTACAGAATGGTATTTTTTCCACTCAACAGGTGAACGTTATGTTGGCTGGCTCACTGATAACGGAAAAACATATCATTTCAACAGCAGTGGTATTATGGATATCGGCTGGAAAAAAATAAATGATTATTGGTATTTCTTCAATTATGAAGGCTCAATGCAGCTTGGTTGGAAAAAGATTGATGGCAGTTGGTATTATTTTAATATGCAAAACGGTCAAATGAATACTAAAACATTTACAGAAAATCAAAGAAAATACTATTTCAACTCATCAGGAGCATTGTACAGAACTGATATAGATATTGATGTGCAGCAACAGCAAAAGACTCTTTGGTGTTGGGCAGCTTGTGCTGTAATGGTTGGAAGGTATAATACTAATAGTACAATTTCACAAAAAAATATTGTGGCTAAATTCACAGGTTCAGAAAATAATAATGTACCAGGTAATCCATATATAACAGCTCAGGCAGTATATTATGCTTCAAATAATACTAAAAAGAGCACATTGTATTTTCCTGGTTTAAAATTTACAAGCTCTTCTTCATCAGTTTATAAATCAGCAGTTGATATGATTGACGATAATCATCCATTTATTATAGCAATTGCTGATAAAGAAACTGCAGATAAAATTTTAAATCAAGATATTGCTCAAGACACTGTATTATCAGGTTCAGGGCATATGGTTGTTTGTTCAGGCTATGACAAAGAGGATAATACACTTAAAATTGTTAATCCTTGGAAGCTTACTCCAACAAAGTTTTATAGTTATGATGATATAATGGAAGATGTTTATTTTAATCCTGTTGAAGGTCGCTGTATAATGATGATTGCCTATTGAAGGAGAGATTAATATGAGAAAAAAAATAATAGCAGTTTTAATAGCGTGTTTAATTTTATTGAATTGTATGCCTGTGTATGCATCTGTAGGAACCAATACACTGATAGATTCTGAAACTGTTGATGAAACGATAAAAGAAAGAGAAGATTTTATTATAAAGTCTGTAAATAAAGTTTTGGAGAGTGAAGATAAAGAAAAATTATCTTCAGACGATGACATTGATTACAACAAAATTATTAGAGAATTTTATTGTCCTGATTTATTTTCTGATGGTGAAATAACAAAAGAGAAAATGCGAGAGTATACTAAGGATCAAGAATTTTCTTATGTTCTACCTGTGAACTGTAATGATATGTCAGTTGTTGGAAAGTTAAGAATACGAAAACCTCTGACTAAAGAAAAATTAGAAAAATATTCAGAAGATATGATAGAATATTATCAGTCTGAAGAAGGCAAATGGTATTTTTCTGAAATAGGCTCTCAGCCGAGTTTAGTTGATTATAAAGATACAGTAATAAAAGTATTGGAAAAAAATAATATTGAAAATTCTGATGTTTATTTTATTAGCGGAATCAGTAGACATATCGATATAGCTGCTTTGATATGTACTGATAATCCCGATGATGCAAGATTTTTGGTTTTGGAACAATATGGTGTTAAAACAGGTGAATGCGATTATCTTGATTATCAAGTTATGCTTGATATCAATACTTTGTATACATATGATGAAATCAAAGCAATCGTTGATGCTGATTTAGCAGAGCTTGAGAGTATTCCCGATGGAGAGTTCGGTACACCAGGTATTGTAACTCAAAC